>DATCKS010000523.1:0-23588 GCA_036562265.1 Thermodesulfobacteriota bacterium
AGGACGTCCTGGCGTCGGGCGTCGTCATCACCGGTGGGGCGACCATCATGGAGGGGATGACGGAGCTGGCGGAGCAGACGTTCAACCTGCCGATCCGGCGGGGCTACCCCATGGGGATCGGCGGGCTCGTCGACGTGGTCAACAGCCCCATGTACGCGACCGGCGTCGGCCTCGTGCTGTACGGCCTCAAGCACCAGCACGAGGAGCCGCGGCGCTTCCGGGTGGGAGAGCCGCGCCTCTTCGCCAAGGTCGCGCAGCGCATGAAGTCCTGGTTCTCGGAGTATTTCTAGGCGTGCAGACACAGCCGGCGCGGATCCGGGGAGCCGCGGTCGGCGGGAGGCGTTCATGATCCAGTTCGAGGACGAGGTGGGCACGCACAACGCCCGCATCAAGGTCATCGGGGTAGGGGGAGGCGGCTGCAACGCGGTCAACACGATGATCGGCGCACAGCTCCACTCCGTCGACTTCATCGCGGCCAACACCGACCGCCAGGCGCTCGAGGCGTCGCGCGCCGGCATGAAGATCCAGCTCGGCGCCAAGCTCACGCGTGGGCTCGGCGCCGGCGCGAACCCGGAGGTCGGCCGCAACGCCGCCCTCGAGGACCGCGAGCAGATCCGGGAGATCCTCTCGGGCAGCGACATGGTCTTCATCACCTGCGGGCTCGGCGGCGGCACCGGCACCGGCGGCGCGCCGGTCATCGCCGAGATCGCCAAGGAGGTCGGCGCCCTCACGGTGGCCGTCGTGACCAAGCCGTTCCTCTTCGAGGGGAAGAAGCGCCTCAAGCAGGCGGAGGAGGGCTGGCGGCAGCTGCGCAACGTCGTCGACACGCTCATCACCATCCCGAACCAGCGGCTGCTCAACATCGCCGGCAAGTCGACCTCGATGCTCGACACGTTCAAGCGGGCCGACGAGGTCCTCCTGCAGGCGGTGAAGGGGATCTCGGACCTGATCACGATCCACGGCCTGATCAACCTCGACTTCGCCGACGTGCGGACGATCATGGCCGAGACCGGCATGGCGCTCATGGGGACCGGCACGGCCTCGGGCGATAACCGGGCGGTCGAGGCGGCGCAGAAGGCCATCAGCTCGCCGCTCCTCGAGGACGTCTCGATCCAGGGCGCCCGCGGGGTCCTCATCAACATCACCGGCGGCCCGAGCCTCACCCTCTTCGAGGTGAACGAGGCCTCGACCCTCATCCAGGAGGAGGCGCACGAGGACGCCAACATCATCTTCGGCGCGGTCATCGACGAGTCGATGACCGACGAGATCCGCGTGACGGTCATCGCGACCGGCTTCGGCGAGGACCGGGATCGCCGGGAGGAGCGGCCCACCTCGGGCTTCACCGTGAAGCCGGGCGGCCTCACGCGACGCACCCTTGGCGCGACGATGCCGGCGACGCAGGCCGCGACCACCCAGCTCGAGTACCCGGCCTACCTCCGGCGGACGCGCGAGTCGGCCATGCGGGAGGCGGCGGCGCTCGGCGAGGCGATGCACCGGGTCGGCCGCGCGGAATCGGCGCTCGACCTCGGGCGCTACCCGCGCATCCCGGTCGCACCGGCGCTCGACGAGGACGACTACGACGTGCCGGCGTTCCTCCGCCGGCCGGCCGCGGCGGACTGATGTCGGACTGCTGATCGGGGTCGGGACGTCGAGAGACGGGTAGGGACTCGACCCAGGGGAGGGGGAGCGTGAGGGTCCAGGACTCTGGCACCGACGGGGTGGCCGCCCTGGCGACCGCCCTGCCGGCGGCGCTCGCGCGGGCGGCGGGGGCCTACGGCGGGGTGTTGCTCGTCGCCGACGAGCCGGGCGGCGATCTCGTCCCGCGGGGGGTCGCCGCGGCCGACCGGCGGCGGCTGCCGCCGACGCCGCGCACGGGAGGGGAGTTCCCGGCGCTCGCGGCGACGCATCCGCTGGCGCGCTGGCTCGCCGAGCGGGGCGTCGCGCTCGCCCGGGGCGGCGCCGGGGAGCCGCCCGAGGGGCGCACGTGGCTCGCCGACCTCGGACTCGACGCGGCGCTGGGGCTCGTCGAGCCGGAGGCCCGGCGGCTCGCGGGGGCCGTCCTGCTCAGCGGGGGGACGCGGCCGCTCGGCCGCCGCCGTCTCGCCGCCTTGCTCGAGACGTCGGCCTTGAAGCTCGAGGCGGCGCGGCTGCGCGATCGGCTCCGCACGACGCAGGCGGCGCTCGAGCGGGCGGAGCGGCTCGTCGCGCTCGGCACGCTGACCGCCTCGCTGGCGCACGAACTCAAGAACCCGCTCGTGGCCATCCGCACGTTCGCCCAGCTCCTCCCCGAGCGCTACGACGACCCCGACTTCCGCGGCCGCTTCGCGCCGATCGCCCTCGCGGAGATCGACCGGGCGACGTCGCTCCTCACCGAACTGCTCGACTTCGCGCGCGCGCCGAGGGACACGGCCGCGCCGGTCAGGTCGCTCGAGCCGGCCGACGTGAACGCGATCCTGGGTCAGATGCTGACCCTGGCCGAGGCGGAGGCACGCGGCCGGCGCATCCGCATCGCCCGGCGGCTCGACCCGAGCCTGCCGCGCGTGGTCGCCGACCGCGACCGGATGAAGCAGCTCTTCCTGAACCTCCTGCTCAACGCCATCGAGGCGATCGACGGCGACGAGGGGGAGGTCACCGTCGAGACGGCGACGCGCGTGGAGGCGGACGGGGCGTTCGTCGCGATCGACGTGAGCGACACCGGCAGCGGCATCGCACCGGCCGACCTCCCCTCGCTCTTCACCCCGTTCTTCACCCGCAAGCCGTCGGGCGTCGGCCTCGGGCTCTCCGTCTGCCGGGACATCGTGCACGCGCACAGCGGCCGCATCGAGGTCCACAGCGAGCCGGGCCGCGGCACGACGGTGCGCGTCCGGCTCCCCGTGGCGGGGGCGGCGTCGTGACGCGCCGCCGCCGGATCCTCGTCGTCGACGGCTCGCCGAGCGTGCGGGAGTCGGTGCGCATGATCCTCGGGGCCGAGTACGAGGTCGTCACCGCCGCGTCGCCGGAGGACGCCGTCGCCGAGGCGGCGCGGCAGCGCCCCGACCTGGTCCTCGCCGGCGGGCCGGCCGGCCAGCCGCGGCGCCCGGCGGGCGCCGCCCCCTGGGCGGCGCGACTCGCGCGCGACCTCGGCGCGACGTCCGTCGTCGAGCTGACGCTCCCCTTCGGCGTGGCCGACCTGCGCGGCCGCGTCCGGCGGGCGCTCGCCGCCGGCGCCAGCGAGCCGGCCGCGGCCGAAGAGGCGGCGGTGCCCTGGCCGCCCGGGTTCGTACGGGCGCTCCTCGAGACCGCCGATCCGTCGGGCCGGCTCGGCCGCGTTGCCGCGTCCGCCGCGTCGACGGGGCTGCCCGTGCTCCTGGTGGGCGAGCGGGGAACGGGGCGGGAGAGCCTCGCGCGAGCCGTCCACGCGGCCGGACCGGACGCCGCCGGGCCCTTCGTCGTGCTCACCTGCGCGGGGCTCACGCCCGAGGCGCTCGAGTCGAGGCTCGCGCGCGTGACGGCCGCGGGCGCGCGGCCGACGCTCTTCCTCAAGGGGGTCGACGACGCGAGCCCGGCGCTCCAGGCGGCCCTCCTCGAGCGGCTCGCCGACGGGCGGCTCGGTCGCGGCGCGCGGCCGATCGCGTCGGCCTCCGAGGCGCTCGACCAGCGCCTCGAGTCGGGCGCCCTGGACGAGGCGCTGGTCGAGGCGCTCGGCGTGCTGCGTCTCGACCTGCCGCCCCTCAGGGAGCGGCCGGAGCTGATCGCCGCCCTCGCGCCGTTCATGTTCGAGCGGATTCGCGAGGAGGGACGGCTGTCGCGCACCTGCCGGCTCACCCCCGAGGCGCAGGCGCGGCTCGCCGCCTACGTGTGGCCCGGGAACCTGACGGAACTCTCGCGGGTGCTCGCGCGCAGCGCCGCGCTGGCCGACCGCGACCTGCTCGACGCCGACGAGGTCGATTTCGGGTTCGGCGCGGCCTCCGCGCCGGCCGAGGAGGCCGCCCGGCCGCCCCGAGGGGCCGGCGTCGAGAACGGCCACGAGCCGGCGCCGCCGTCGCCGGCCGCCGATCGGCACTTCGCCGCGCTCGCCGCCGAGCTGGCGCACGAGATCAAGAACCCGCTCGTGGCGATCAAGACGT
Source organism: Thermodesulfobacteriota bacterium (assembly GCA_036562265.1). Classification (GTDB taxonomy): domain Bacteria; phylum DASVDK01; class DASVDK01; order DASVDK01; family DASVDK01; genus DASVDK01. Next base: position 4,107 of record DATCKS010000523.1, read on the forward strand.
TCACGCAGCTCCTCGGCGAGAAGTTCGACGACGCCGAGTTCCGGCGGGAGTTCTACGCGGTGGTGCGGCGCGACGTCGAGCGGATCGACCACCTGGTGGAGGGGGTCCTCCACGCGGCCGACGCCGTGCCGACCGAGCCGCGCCCGACCGATCTCAACGCGGTCCTCGAGGCGGTGCTCCGCGAGAGCGAGGGGTGGATGGTCGAGCGGAGGGTGGTCGCCTTCAAGGACCTCGGCGACCGGATCCCCATGGCGCTCACCGACCCGGCGCAGGCCCGGGCGGCGCTCTTCAACGTCGTCGCGCGGGCCCTCGCCTCGCTGCCGGCCGGCGAGGACCTGTTCCTCGCCACGCGCGGCTCGCGCGACGGCGTCGAGGTGGTCGTGAGCTACCGCGACGCGAGCCCCCACGGCGTGGGGCTCCTCGGCGAGCGGGGCGAGGAGCTGGAGCTGACGCTGGCCCGTGCGGCGCTCGAGCGCGCCGGCGGCCGGCTCACGGTGCGGCGCGAGCCCGGCGGCCGGACGACCGTCGCGCTCGGCTTCCGTGCGGCGGAGGCCGAGCGGCCGGTCCAGCCGGTCCGGCCGGTGCCGGGCCGTCGAATGGCCTGACGAGGAGACCCCGTGGCACGCATCCTGATCGTCGACGACGAGCCCGGCGTCCGCGAGTCGCTGCGCATGCTCTTCAAGGGGACGCACGAGATCGTGCTCGCCGCGGACGGACCCGCGGCGCTCGCCTGCGTCGCCGACGGCCCGATCGACCTCGTGCTCCTCGACCTGGTCCTGCCGGGCATGGACGGCCTCGACGTCCTCCGCCGGCTGCGCGACCTCAGGCCCGACCTGCCCGTGGTCATGCTGACCGCCACGCGGACGGTCCGCACCGCCGTCGACGCGATGAAGCTCGGGGCGGTCGACTACCTCACCAAGCCGTTCGACGTCGACGAGCTGGCGCTCGTGGTGAGGCGCGCGCTCGCGGGCGGGGCGGAGCCGGCGCCGGCGGCTGGGCGTCGAGAGGCGCCTGCCGCCCAGGCGTCGCCGGTCGTCCCGCTTCGCCGGGAGGTCGATCGCGTCTCGTCGCCGAGGTCGCGAGCCGCGGCGACGGCGACCTCGCCGAGGGACGCCATCGCGCGGCTCATCCTGGGCGACTCGCCGCGGATGCAGGCCGTGCGGGCGCTCGTCGAGCAGGTCGCGCGGCGGCGCACGACCGTCCTCGTCACGGGGGAGAGCGGCACCGGCAAGGAGGTGGTGGCGCGCGCCATCCACGCCGCGTCGCCGCGCGCGAACGGGCCGTTCGTCGCCGTCAACTGCGCCGCCATCCCGGAGAGCCTCCTCGAGAGCGAGCTGTTCGGCCACGAGCGCGGGGCGTTCACCGACGCCAAGACCCAGCGCGCCGGGCGCTTCGAGCAGGCCCACGGCGGCACGCTCTTCCTCGACGAGGTCGGCGAGTTGCCGCTCGGGGCGCAGGCGAAGCTGCTGCGCGTCCTCGAGGAGCCGACCTTCGAGCGGGTCGGGGGGACGCGCAGCGTCACGGTCGACGTCCGCCTCGTCGCGGCGACCAACCAGGACCTCAAGGCGATGGTGGCCGAGCGGAAGCTCCGCGAGGACCTCTACTACCGGCTGGCGGTCGTGCCGATCGTCCTGCCGCCGCTCAGGGAGCGGCGCGAGGACATCCCGGTGCTCGCCCGGCACTTCCTGGCGCAGCACGCGAGCGACCTGCCGGGCGCCCGCTTCACCGACGAGGCGATCGCGCGCCTCGCGTCGCTCGACTGGCCCGGCAACGTGCGCGAGCTGCGCAACGCCGTGGAGCGCGCCGTCGCGCTCGCGACGCGCCCCGAGATCGGCGTGGAGGACCTGCCGATCCACCTCGACGGCGAGCGGCCGACGATCGGGACCGATCGCCTCTCCGAGGCGGTCCTCGGCGGCGCGATGCCGTTCGGCGTGGCCGAGGCGGAGTTCGAGCGCCGGCTCATCATGGACGCGCTCCGCCGGACCGGCTTCGTGCAGACGCACGCCGCGCAGCTCCTCGGCATCTCGCGGCGGATCCTCAAGTACAAGATGGACAAGCTCGGGATCCGCGATCCGGCCGCCTAGCAAGTAGCGGAAACGCGCCCCGCGCGGGGGGCCCGGCCGAAGGCCGGAGCGCCGTGACGCGGGCTCGTGGGCGGCGCGCGGACACGGGGTGGGGCGCTCCCGCCGCCGCGCCGGCGTGACGCCCTTTGGCGGCATGGGCGCACAAAGTTGCCCGGATGATCGGGTGTCCGGGCCCGGTGGTGCCGCGCCGCGTCACCGGCACCGTTTGGAAAAGCGACACGACGGCGAGGGCTTCCGGCGTCCGGAGGCGGCGAGCCCTGCACGCGGCCGGTCGTGGCAAGCGCCTTGCAACCTAGCGACGGGATCACTCCGGCCGGAGAGCGACACCGATGAGCCAGGCCACGATCCTCGTAGTGGACGACGAACTGGGCCCGCGAGAATCGTTGCGGATGATCCTCAAGCCGTCGTACGAGGTCCTGACCGCCGAGAGCGGCGCGCGGGCGCTCGAGCTTCTGCGCGAGCGCCGGGTCGACGTCGTGACGCTCGACCTCAAGATGCCCGGCCTCTCGGGCACCGAGGTGCTGGAGGCGGTGAAGGGGCTCGATCCGCGGATCGAGGTCATCATCATCACCGGGTACGGCTCGCTCAAGAGCGCCACGGAGGCCATCCGGTACGGCGTGGCGGACTACATCGCCAAGCCGTTCAACGTGGCCGAGATCCTCTCGGTGGTCGACCGGGCCGTCGCCCGGCGCGATCAGGCGCTCAAGGTGGACGCCCTCCTCAAGGGGCTCGAGGCCGACGGCGGAACGGGCGACGGGGAGCGCCGCGCCGGCTCCGCCTTCGCCGCGCTGCGGCAGCGGCTGCGGGGCCTCGTGCAGCGAGAGCCCGGCCAGCGGGCCGCCGCGCCCATCGACTCCCTCGAGTTCGTCAAGGTCCTCGCCGCGGCCCTCGAGAGCAAGGACGCCTACACCCACGGCCACTCGCAACGCGTCGCGCACTACGCCGCCATCCTCGGGCAGGACCTCGGCCTCTCCGACCGCGAGCTGCGCGATCTGCAGATCGGCTCGTTCCTGCACGACATCGGCAAGGTGGGGGTCTGCGAGCAGTACATCAAGAAGCAGGGGCGGCTCACGCCGGAGGAGTGGGCGGTCGTCCGCGCGCACCCGGAGAAGGGGGCCGAACTGATCGCCCCGCTTCGCCTCGGGCCGGCCGTCGTCTCGGCGGTGCGGCACCACCACGAGCGGATCGACGGCCGCGGCTTCCCCGATCGGCTCGGCGGCAGCGACCTCTCCGTCACGGCACGCATCGTCTGCATCGCCGACGCGTACGACGCGATGACTTCCGATCGGCCCTACCGGCGGGCCCTCTCGCGCGACGCGGCGCGCCAGGAACTCAAGCGTTGCGCGGGCACCCAGTTCGACCTCGACTTCGTGGAGCGCTTCCTGCGGGTGCTCGACAAGCACCCCTGGCTCGACCAGAACAGCGAGGCGCCGGTGAAGAACGGACGGGTGGTATCTGGCGCCTGGGCCGGCGGGATCCTCGCTGGAGGACACGCATGACCGACCTGGCAACGCGCACGCCCCGCGAGGGCGGCAAGCGGATCCTCGTGGTGGACGACGTGAAGCTCTTCCGCGACCTCGTGCACATCGTCCTCGGCGGCACCGGTTACGAGATCCTCTCCGCCGAGAACGGGCGGGAGGCGCTCGAGATCGCGCGGCGCGAGCGGCCCGATCTGGTGCTCCTCGACCTCTACATGCCGGAGATGGACGGAGCGGCCACCTGCCGCGCGATCCGCGGCGAGCCGGCGCTGGCGGACATCCCGGTCATCATGGTCACCTCGGGCGGCGACCCGAGCGAGGTGGCGCGCTGCGTCGAGGCGGGGTGCGACGACCTCGTGCTCAAGCCGATCCGCCGAGGGCCCCTCGTCCGGAAGATCACGGGGCTCGTCGACGAGCGCGCCTTCCAGCGGGTGCGCGTCCCGGTCGACGTGCCGGTCGAGTTCGGACCGGCCACGGACCGCGTGGGCCGCGCGGGCCGGGCCGTCAACATCAGCGCCGGCGGCCTCTTCGTCGAGACGCCCGAGCCGGCCGACTGCGGCACCGACCTCGCGCTCTCCTTCGTCCTGCCGGTCGCCGAGACGAGCGAACCGGTCACCGCGACCGGCCGCGTCGCCTGGGTCAACGGCCACCCGGAGCGGCGCAAGCGCGACTGCGGGCCCGGCATGGGGATCGCCTTCCGCGACCTGTCCGACGCCGGCCGCTCGGCCATCACCCGCTTCGTCCGGATCCGCCGCCGCGCGGCGCTCGTGGCGTAGAGTCAGGAGGGGGGCTCCGCCCCCCTCCTGACAACCTCCCCATTCTCTCAATCGCTCCGGGCGGAGTGAATCCGCCCTCCGCTCCAGACGCACCGCCGGTGTCTCCGTCACCGACCCTCCGCCCCCCTCCTGACAACTCGCCAATGGCAACAGCGAGTCGCGCCACGCAGGCGGCGCAACCTCCCCGTGGCGCGATCCCCCCGGCGGCAGCAGGTCGGGCCTCCGCTCCAGATGGGCGGCGACGTCCCGACGACAGGTGACGGAGAGGCGCGCCGGAAGGGTGGCGCGGCCTTCCGATGACGTGATGACTCGCGGCGGCGTGCGTCCGACCGTCGCTCCGGAGCGACCCGTGGGCGGCGGCACCGCCGGTCCTTGATTTTCGGGAGCCGAAGCAGTAGCTTGACTCTCCGAGAGGTGATCTTCCTCTCAGTTCTCCGTCACGCGTGATGCCATTCGCCCCTCGGCGGGCATACCTCGGGGAGAGGCAGGCCGTCGTGTCTTCGTCGTCGGTGGTCCTGATCGACAGGGCCAACCACTTCACCGACGAGTACTTCAGCGTGCTCACCGACAGGAAGTTCACGGTCCGTCGGGTGACGAGCCTGGAGGAGGCGGAAGTCGCGATCGCCCAGGGCCGGGGCGAGGCGCCCGACCTGCTCCTCCTGAACGGCTCGGGCCGGCCGCCCGCCGAGACGGTGAGCGACCTGGTCCGGCTGCGCGAGCGGCACCCGGACCTCCCGGTGATCCTCCTGGTGCTCGCGCCGGATCCGGCGCTGGCGGCGCGCGCGCGCGCGCTCGGAGCCGCTGCCGTGCTGGCCGCCCCCTGGCTGCCGCGCGACGTCGTCGCGGCGTTCGAGCAGGCGAGCGAGACGCGGCGCCGCCGGCTCGCCGCGGCCCGCGCGCGGACCGACTCGTACGAGGTCGTGCGGGCCCGCCTCGAGGCCGAGACCCGGCGGGCCAACGACCTCGAGCGCGCCAACGCGCGGCTCGCCCGCGAACTCGAGGCGGCGCGCGAGGCCGCCTCGCGCATCGGCGAGACGCTCAAGGTGATCCAGCGCCAGAAGGCGACCCTCGACACCCGCCTCGCCCAGATGCGTGCCGTGGCGGCGCTCTCGGCGTCGCTCGCCGGACGGCGCGACGGCGAGACCATCGCCGAACTGGTCGTCCGCGAGGCGGCGCGGCTGCTCGGCGCGGACGCCGCGGCCCTTAGGCTGCTCGACGACGGGCAGCCCGAGTCGCTGCGCCCCCGCTTCGTGCTCGGTGGCGGCACGGCCCCGCTCGCGGAGATCCGCCGCGGGGAGGGGATCCAGGGATGGGTGGCGGAGACGGGTCGCCCCCTGGTCGTTTCCGACGCGTCGCGCGATCCCCGCGTCCTGCCGCAGGAGCGGGCCGGCCGCAACGGCGAGCGGATCGCCTGCGTCCCGGTGGCGGTGCGCGACCGGATCCTCGGCACGCTCATCCTCAACCGCACCGGCAAGCAGGCCCCGTTCACGAGCGGCGACCTCGAGCTTCTGGCCACGCTGGCGGCGCAGGCCGGCGTGGCGCTCTACCAGGCCGAGCAGGCCGCGGCGATCGAGCAGGGGTACCTCGCCTCCATGCACGCCCTCGTACGGAGCATCGAGGCGCGCGACCCGGCCCGCGTCGACCACTCGGACAACGTCGCCTTCTTCTCGCTCAGGCTCGCGCGCGCCATCGGCCTCGACGAGGCGCGCCAGACGGTCCTCAGGCGGGCCGCCCTGCTCCACGACGTGGGCCAGGCGCTCATCAGCACCGCGATCAGCGGCAAGCGCGACCGGTTCACCCCGACGGAGCTCGCGGTCATGCGGGAGCACCCGGTGCTCGGGCACCAGATGCTCGAGCCGGTCGAGTTCCTCGGCGAGGCGCGGGCCGTCGTTCGCGACCATCACGAGCGCTTCGACGGGGCCGGCTACCCCGACGGCCGCTGCGGCGAGGACCTCTCGCTCGAGACCCGCATCGTGTCGATCGCCGAGGCGTTCGATTCCATGACGCGCGAGCGCGCGTACGGTCCCGCTCTCTCGGTGGAGGCGGCCGTCGCGGAGCTGCGCGCCCACCGGCGCACCCAGTTCGACCCCGATCTGGTCGATCGGTTCGTGGAGCTCATCGACAGCGACGGGACGGGGACGGACCTCGCCGAGGAGGCGCCGCGCGTGGCGGAGGCGGCCGGCGGCGGCGCCGCCGCGTGACACCCGCTCCATGGCCACGCCGCTTCCAGCCACTCGCCAGTCGGGCTTCGCGCACCGCGACGTCTGGCAGCCGATCCAGGACGGGCTCGCGCGCCTGTCGGGGCTGCGCATCGTGCTGCTCGGCGCGTCGGGCGAGGCGTGGTCGACCCCCTCGGGCGTCCTGGCTCCGGCGGTCGAGCGGATCGAGGCGCGCGGGGAGGCGTCGCGCGAGCGGGCGCTCCTGGCCGCCAGGGTGCGCGGGGAGCCGATCACCTACCTGGCGTCCACCGGACTTCAGGCCTTCGTCGTGCCGGTCGACACGCCGCAGGGGCGCGTCTTCCTCGCGGGGGGGCACGCCTTCCCGGCGCCGCCCGACGAGGGCCACCGCCAGCGGCTCGCGCGCGACCTCGGACTCGACGCGGACGGGCTCGACGCGCTCCTCCAGAGCCTCCCGGTCCTCGCGCCGGCGGCGTTCCGCGCCCTGGTGCAGACGCTCGACCGGGTAGCCCGCTCGGTCCTCGGGGGGCTCGGCGAGGCCGACCGGGCGCGCCGGCAGGTGGACCGCGCCTCCACGCTCTTCGCGCTCGCACCCGACCTGGTCGACACCGGCGCGACCGCCGACGGCGAACAGCTCGCCCTCCAGGCGATCGGCGTGCTCTTCGACGTGCCCGCCGCGGCCATCCTGACGCGGGAGCCGGGGGCGGACACCTACCGCGCGGCAGCCGCCTTCGGCGCGCCGGGGCTCGACCTGGCCGGTCTCGTCGTGCGGCCCGGCGGCGCCGGCGCCTTCGGCCGGGCCCTCGCCGCGCCCGAAGGGCCCGCGCAGCCGATCGAGACGCGCGACGTGTACGAGATCCTCAAGTCGGGTTTCCCGGGGGAGGTGCAGAGCGTCCACGCCTTCCCGATGGCCGACGGGCACGGTTCGCTCCTGGTCCTGGTCAACGCCGACCTCGGCCGCGCCGACGTGGACCTCGTCGCGGCCTTCGCCAGGCAGGCGGGCGTCGCCCTCGAGACGCGGCGCCTCAGGCTCGAGGTGGCCCGTCGCGAACGCGACCTCGCGGCCCTCGCGGAGGCCGGCGGCGCGGTGTCGTCCGCGCTCGACTCGACCGAGCTCTTCCGCATGATCCTCGAGAGCGCCGCCGCCATGGTCGGCGCGAACCTCGGCTCCCTCATGCTCCTCGACGAGGCCCGCGGCGAGCTGGCCATCAAGGCCACCAAGGGGCTGCACGAGCGGATCGTCGAGCAGTTCCGGATCCGGCCGGGGGAGGGGATCGCCGGGATGGTCGCCGCCACGCGGGAGGCGATGCTCGTGCGCGACGTCGAGACCGACGCGCGCGTCGGCCGGCGCAACCGGCCCCGCTTCAAGAGCCGCTCGTTCGTGAGCCTGCCGCTGCTCGTGAAGGGACGGGCCATCGGCGTCCTCAACCTCGCCGACAAGGCCGGCGGCGAGCCGTTCGACGAGACCGACCTCACGCTGCTGTCGGCCGCGGCCGCCCAGGCGGCCATCGCCATCGAGCGCTCGGCCTTCTACGAGCGGTCCGAGGCGCTCAAGCGGATCTCGATCACCGACGGCCTCACCGGGCTCCTCAACCGGCACTACTTCGAGGAGCGCCTCACCGAGGAGATCGACCGCGCGACGCGGACGAAGTCCCACGTGAGCCTCGTCATGATCGACATCGACGGCTTCAAGGCGTTCAACGACACGCACGGGCACGTGGAGGGCGACCAGGCGCTGCGGCTCACGGCGGCGAGCATCCGGGGGGCGGTGCGCACGATGGACATCGTGGCGCGCTACGGTGGGGAGGAGTTCGCGGTGATCCTGCCCGAGACGGGCCGCGCGGAGGCGATCGCGATCGCGGAGCGGATCGTGCGGGAGGTCGAGGCGCTGACGCACATCGTCGAGGGGGAGAGCATCAGGCTCACGATCAGCGCCGGGGTGGCCGAGTTCCCGGACGACGCCTCCTCGCTGCGCGAGCTGATCGTCCGGGCGGACAAGGCCCTCTACGCGGCGAAGGCGGCCGGGAAGAACCGGATCGGCGTCCCGCCGTCCCGCTAGCGCCGGGCCGCCGTCCGACGCTCACCCGAGGACCTTGACGACGAGCGTTCGACTGCGCGGGCCGTCGAACTCGCAGAAGTAGACGGCCTGCCACTGACCGAGGACGAGCTTGCCGTTCTCGACGAGCAGCGTGACGCTCGACCCGATCAGGCTCGCCTTGACGTGCGCGTCCGAGTTCCCCTCCGAGTGCACGTAGGGACCCTGTCGCGGGACGGCCGCGGCGAGCGCCCGGTCGAAGTCGGTGCGGACGTCGGGGTCGGTGTTCTCGTTGAGCGTGACGGCGGCGGTCGTGTGCGGGCAGAACACGAAGCAGAGCCCCGACATGACGCCGCTCTCGCGCACTACCCGGCGGATCGGCTCGGTCATGTCGACCATCTCGACCCGCGACGTGGTCTGAAGCTTGAGCGTCTTCATGGCCGGCCGTGCTACCACACCCCCGATGACCCGTCAAGACGTGCGGATCGTCCTTGCCTCCGCATCGCCGCGCCGACTCGACCTGCTCAGACGGGTCGGCCTCGCGCCGGAGGTGGCGCCGGCCGACGTGGACGAGCGCCTGCTCCCGGGCGAGGCGCCCGACGCGGCCGCCCGCCGGCTCGCCGCCCTCAAGGCCGACGCCGCCTGTCGGCAGATCGAGTCGGGGCCGGCGTTCGTGATCGCCGCCGACACGATCGTGGCGATCGACGGTCAGTCGCTCGGCAAGCCGGCCGACGCGGCCGAGGCGGTCGCGATGCTCGAGCGGCTGTCGGGCCGGACGCACGAGGTGCACACCGGCTTCGTCGTCGCCGGGGCCGCAGGGGCGGCCGAGGGGCGGCGCGTGGCGTCGGTCGTGACGACCCGCGTCCGGGTGAAGCGGCTCTCGCGGGCCGAGATCGACGGCTACGTCGCGACGGGGGAGCCGTTCGGCAAGGCCGGTGCATACGCCATCCAGGGCGCCGGCGCGTTCATGGTGACGGCCGTGGAGGGATCGGTGACGAACGTAATCGGCCTGCCGCTCGCCGAGGTGCTCGAGGCGCTGGTCGCCCTCGGCGGTCCGGGGGCCTTCGGGAGCGGGGCGTGAGTGGGTTCGCCGAACGGCTGTCGGCCGTCCGGGCGCGCATCGACGCCGCGGCCCGCCGCGCCGGGCGAGACCCGGCCGAGGTCCGGCTCGTGGCGGTCTCCAAGCTACAGCCCGTCTCCGCGCTCGCCGAGGCGCTGCTCGCCGGACAGACCTGCTTCGGCGAGAACTACGTGCAGGAGGCCGTCGCCAAGCAGGCGGCGCTGGCGGAGCATCCCGACCCGGCGGTCCGCCGTGCGGCGGCGGGGGCCGAGTGGCACCTCGTCGGCCCGCTCCAGCGCAACAAGGCCCGCGACGCCGTCCGACACTTCGCCCTCGTGCACTCGGTCGATCGGGAATCGCTCGGCGAGGCGCTGGCCCGGCGAGCCGAGGCGGAGGGGCGCTCGCTGCCGATCCTCGTGCAGGTGAACATCAGCGGCGAGGCGACCAAGGCCGGCGTCGCGCCGGAGGAGGCCGCCCGCCTGATCGAACGACTCCTCGACCTGCCGGGCCTGTCGGTGCGCGGCCTGATGGCCATCCCGGCGCCCGCCTCTTCGCCCGAGGCGGCGCGCGCCCCGTTTGCCGCGATGCGCCAGCTGCGCGACCGGCTCGTCGAGGCCGGGCTGCCGCGCACGGCGCTCGCGGAGCTGTCCATGGGGATGTCGGACGACTTCGAGGTGGCCGTGGAGGAGGGGGCGACGCTGGTCCGGGTCGGCACGGCCCTGTTCGGCCAGAGGCCCCCGAAGTAACCCCCCCGAGGCGGTATCGTACGGGGCAGGCCGGTCGGTTTGACAGGTGGAACCCCCGGAGTTATAAGAGGCAAAACACTGTCTTGCGGCTGCGGCCCGCCGCCCGGCGTGTGGCCGGCTCGAGCGGGTCGGCGTGCGCGGGCCGCGGCCAACCGGCCTGCGTGCGCGCCCTGTCAGACGGGTGTCGCGGCTCGACGGGGAGGTGCCCGACGCTCCGAGGCGATCGGGTCGGCCGCGAGTCGGCTCCCGTGTGCCGGCACAGCCGGCCAGGGCCGGCCGCGCCTTCGGGCGCGTGCGATCCCCAGGGCTCGGGGCGGGCTATCGGCCCGGCCTCAGAGGAGGTTCCCGATGAAGAAGCAGGTGTTCGCGCTGGCGGCAGCGCTCGTCGTAGCCGCCGCCGGCTTCGCGACCGATGTCACGGCCGCCACGTACAAGATCGGCGTCGCCGGCCCGATGACCGGCGACCAGGGGAAGATGGGCCAGGACATCCACAACGGCGTGAAGCTGGCCATCCAGGAGTGGATGGCGGAGAACCCCGGGCACAAGGTGGAGACCGTCGTCGGCGACGACCAGCACGACCCCAAGCAGGCCGTCGCGGTCGCCAACAAGTTCGTGAACGAGGGGGTCATCGGCGTCATCGGGCACTACAACTCGTCCTGCTCGATCCCCGCCTCGACCGTCTACCTGGAAGGCAACATCGTTCAGATCACCCCGGCCTCGACGAACCCCACCTTCACCGACCGCGGCATGTGGAACGTCTTCCGCGTCTGCGGGCGCGACGACCAGCAGGGCATCGTGGCGGCGAAGTTCGTGGCCGACAAGGGCATCAAGCGGATCGCCATCCTGCACGACAAGACGACCTACGGCCAGGGCCTGGCCGACGCGTTCCGCGACGCGCTCAAGAAGAACCACAACATGGAGCCGGTCTTCTACGGCGGCATCACCCAGGGCGACAAGGACTTCACGGCGGCGCTGACCTCCGTGAAGGCGCAGAACCCCGAGGTGCTCTACTTCGGCGGGATCTACCCCGAGGCCGGACTCCTCGCCAAGCAGGCGAAGGACCTCGGCATCAACGCGCGCTTCATGAGCGGCGACGGCACGATCGACCCCGAGTTCGTGAAGATTGCCGGCAAGGCGGCGGCCGAGGGGAGCTGGCTCACCTTCTCGCCGGACATCCGGAACATCCCGACGGCCAAGGCGTCGGTCGAGGCGTACGAGAAGCAGTTCGGTCCGGTCGGGCCGTACTCGATCTACAGCTACGTCTCGGCGAAGATCCTGCTCGAGGCCGTGAAGGCGACCGGCGCGAAGAGCGCGCGCGACAGCAAGAAGATCGCCGATCACATCCGCAACACCACCTGGAACACGGCGTACGGGACGCTCAAGTTCGACAAGAAGGGTGACGTCACGGAGTCGCCCTACGTCGTGTACGAGACCAGGGACGGGAACTTCGTCCAGATCACCGGCCTCAACCAGCAGGCGTCCAAGTAGACGCGCCATGCCCCGAGGGGAGTGACGCGCGGGCGATCCGCCCGCGCGCCGCTCCCTCGCGTTCGCCGATTCAGTCCACGAGGACGTGCCGCCCATGCCCGGTGCCGAACACGCGGCGTTCGCCATCTTCCTGCAACAACTCGTCAACGGCATCACCATCGGCAGCGTCTACGCGCTGATCGCGCTCGGCTACACGATGGTGTACGGCATCATCGAGCTGATCAACTTCGCCCACGGCGAGATCTACATGATCGGCGCCTACCTCGGCATCGTCCTGCTCTCGCTCCTCACCGCGGTGGGGCTGGCCGATGCGAGCCTGATGCTGACGATGATCCTCGTCTTCGCCGGGGCGATGCTCGTCTGCATGATGTACGGCTTCACGCTCGAGAAGGTCGCCTACAAGCCGCTTCGGGGCGCCCCGCGCCTGGCGCCGCTCATCAGCGCGCTCGGCATGTCGATCTTCCTGCAGTCCTTCGTCTTCCTGGCGCAGGGGGCCCGCCCGAAGGTCTTCCCGCACCTGTTCTCGGGCGTCGGCTTCGACCTCGCCGGCGCGCGCGTCACCTACATCCAGGTCTTCATCCTGGTCGTGTCGATCGTTCTCATGATCATCCTCAACTACTTCATCCGGCGGACCAAGACGGGCAAGGCGATGCGCGCCACGGCCCAGGACCGCCGGATGGCGGCCCTGGTCGGCATCAACGTCGACCGCGTCATCTCCACGACGTTCGTCATCGGCTCCCTGCTCGCCGCCGTGGCCGGCGTGATGGTGGCCATGTACTACGGCTTCGTCGACTACTTCATCGGCTTCCAGGCCGGGCTCAAGGCCTTCACCGCGGCGGTCCTCGGCGGCATCGGCAACATCCCGGGCGCCATGCTGGGCGGGATGCTGCTCGGCCTGATCGAGGCCTTCGGGGCGGGCTACATCAGCAGCGAGTACAAGGACGTCTTCGCCTTCTCGATCCTCGTGCTCGTCCTGATCTTCCGGCCCGCCGGCCTGCTCGGCGAGCAGACGCCGCAGAAGGTATAGGCAGACGTGGCCGCGATCGTCCGCCGCGCCCTCGACACGCCGGCCGTACGCCCCTGGGCGCTGGGGCTCTGGTTCGGCCTCCTGTCGCTCCCGCTCATGATCACGAGCGACCCGGGCTACCAGGACCCGTACGGCTACCACGGGGCCCACCGGGCGCTCTACGTCTTCGCCACCGTCGTCGTGGTCGCGTACCTCTGGCAGGTCGATCAGGCCATCTGGCCGCGCCTGTCGCCCGCGGGGCGCAAGCGGGTCGGGATCGCCGCCCTGGTCCTGACCGTCCTGACGGTCCTGGCGCTGAGGGACGTGTTCGGCCAGGCGCTCCACGGCACCCTTGCCGGCGTGGGCGGCGAGGGGCTCGTGTACCTCCTGGCCGGCGTGTTCCTGGTGTACGCGCTGCGCGGCCTGACGCCGGACACCACGGCCGACGGCGGGGCGGGCCCGGGCGTCTGGCAGCGGCACCGCCGGTGGCTCGCGCCGGTCGGTCTGGTCGTCCTGCTCGTCGCGCCGATCTTCATGAACCGGTACACGGCCGACGTCGCGGTGCAGGTCGGCATCTACATCACGCTCGCCCTCGGCCTCAACATCGTCGTCGGCCTGGCGGGGCTGCTCGACCTCGGGTACGTGGCGTTCTACGCCGTGGGCGCGTACACGTACGGGCTCCTCTCGCAGGGGCTCGGGATCCCGTTCTGGTACGCCCTGCCGCTCGGCGGCGTCCTCGCCGCGATCTTCGGCGTCCTGCTCGGCATCCCGGTGCTCCGCCTGCGGGGCGACTACCTCGCCATCGTCACCCTCGGCTTCGGGGAGATCATCCGGATCGTCCTCAACAACTGGGACGAGGTGACCAACGGACCCAACGGCATCCTCGGCATCCCCAAGCCGAAGCTCCCCTTCGAGTTCGTCATCCCCGGCGTGCCCGAATGGCTCGACCCGGCCGGCGAGCTGGTGATCGGAGGGGTGCTCCGGACGCCGCACGGGCTCTACTACGTCATCCTCGCCATCGTGCTCTTCACCGTCTTCGTCGTGAACCGGCTCAACAACAGCCGGATCGGCCGGGCCTGGATCGCGCTGCGCGAGGACGAGGTGGCGGCCGAGGCGATGGGGATCGACACGACCAAGACGAAGCTGCTCGCCTTCGGGCTCGGCGCCACCTGGGCCGGCTTCGCGGGGACGTTCTTCGCGGCGAAGCAGAGCTTCATCTCGCCCGAGTCGTTCACCTTCTTCGAGTCGGTCATCATCCTCTCCATGGTGGTGCTGGGCGGCATGGGGAGCATCCCCGGCGTGATGCTGGGGGCCGCGGCGCTGGTCGTGCTGCCCGAGATCACGCGCGAGTTCGCGCTCTACCGCACGCTCATCTTCGGCCTGGCCATGGTGGCCATGATGGTCCTCCGCCCCCAGGGCTTCGTCGGCAGCGCCAGGCGTGCCGTCGAGCTTCGGGGCGGCGACGAGCCGCCGGCCGTCAAGGACGAGGCGGCGACCGATCAGTCGCTCTACGAGGCGCAGCGACGATGAAGCTGCTCGAGACGCGTGGCCTCTCCCGCTACTTCGGCGGGCTCAAGGCGGTCGACAAGGTCGACATGGTGATCGAGGAGGGCGCCATCGTGGGGCTCATCGGCCCCAACGGCGCCGGCAAGACGACGCTCTTCAACACGATCACGGGGCTCTACGCGCCGACGGAGGGCGACGTCATCTTCCGCGAGACCGAGTCGCTCGTCGGTCTCAGGCCCTCGCAGGTGACGAGCCGCGGGCTCGCCCGCACCTTCCAGAACATCCGGCTCTTCGCCGAGATGACCGCCCTCGAGAACGTCATGGTCGGGGCCCACTGCCGTACCCGGGCGGGCGTCATCGGCGCGGTCTTCCGCACGCGCGCCCAGCGCGAGGAGGAGCGGGCGCTCGTGCGGCGGGCGCGGGAGCTGCTCGACTTCGTGGGGCTCGGGCGGCACGCGGACACCTGGGCCAAGAACCTGCCCTACGGCGACCAGCGCCGGCTCGAGATCGCCCGGGCGCTCGCGACCGACCCCGCGCTCCTCCTCCTCGACGAGCCCGCGGCCGGCATGAACCCGCAGGAGACCGCCGCCCTCATGGACCTGATCCGCCGCATCCGCGACAGCGGCCGGACGGTGCTGCTCATCGAGCACCACATGAAGCTCGTCATGGGGATCTGCGAGAAGGTCGTCGTCCTCGACCACGGCGTGAAGATCGCCGAGGGGCCCCCCGCCGAGATCCAGCGCAATCCCAAGGTGATCGGCGCGTACCTTGGTCAGGAGGCGTCGGCGTGAGCCGGCGCCGAGGAGGCGAGCGGCCACCGGTGGTTGGCGACCCGCAGGGTCGCCGACGAGCGGAGCCGCGGCTTCGCCGCGGCGGAGCGGACTTCGGCCGCGAGCCGTTGGGGAAGGTGCGGCGCAAGCCGCACCGTGAGGCGAGCGGCCACCGGCGGTTGGCGCGCCGAGAGGCGCGCCGAGGAGCGGAGGCCCGGCTTTGCCGGGCCGGAGCGGACTTCGGCCGCGAGCCGTTGGAGGAAACGGCTGGTGCTTAGGCTCGAGGACGTCCACACGAGCTACGGGCACATCCGCGCGCTCAAGGGCATCTCGCTCGACGTCCAGGCGGGCGAGATCATCTGCCTCATCGGCGGCAACGGCGCCGGCAAGTCCACGACCCTCATGACGATCAGCGGCATCCTCCGCCCGCACCGCGGCCGCATCCTCTTCAAGGGCGAGGAGATCCAGGGGGTCCCGGCCGACGCCATCGTCGCCCGGGGGATCAGCCAGGTCCCGGAGGGGCGCCGCATCTTCCCGCGGCTCACCGTGCGCGAGAACCTCGAGATGGGCGCCTTCCTGCGCAAGGACCCGGTCGGGATCCGGGAGGACCTCGACCGCGTCTTCGGCCTCTTCCCGGTCCTCAAGGAGCGGCAGCGACAGCTCGGGGGGACGCTGTCGGGCGGCGAGCAGCAGATGCTCGCCATCGCGCGCGCCCTCATGGCGCGGCCGGCGCTCCTCCTGCTCGACGAGCCGTCGCTGGGGCTTGCGCCGATGATCGTCCAGCAGATCTTCCAGATCATCCGGGAGATCAACGCGCAGGGGACGACCGTGTTCCTCGTCGAGCAGAACGCCCACATGGCGCTGTCGATCGCCCACCGGGGGTACGTCATGGAAACCGGCAACATCGTCCTCGTGGACGAGGCGAGCCGGCTCCTCAAGAACGAGACGGTCCGCAAGGCCTACCTCGGTGAGGCCTGATCGTGGCGAGGGCCGCGTCGTGAGGGTCCTCTCGCGCGCCGACCTCGAGAGCCTGCTCACCCCCCGCGCCGCGCTCGACGCGCTCGAGGCGGCGTTCCGGGCCTCGGCCGAGGGGCGGATGAGCGCGCCGGTCCGCCTGCCGGTGGAGGTGCCGGGCGACGGCGCCGCGGCCGGCGGCGTCATCCTGTACATGCCGGCGGCGGAGCGGCCGGGGGGCGCCGGCGGCGGCGCCTCGGGAGCCAAGATCGTC
This sequence comes from Thermodesulfobacteriota bacterium, assembly GCA_036562265.1. Classification (GTDB taxonomy): domain Bacteria; phylum DASVDK01; class DASVDK01; order DASVDK01; family DASVDK01; genus DASVDK01. Next base: position 20,461 of record DATCKS010000523.1, read on the forward strand.
TCGGTCTTCCCCGGCAACCCGGCTCGCGGGCTGCCGCTGATCCACGCCGTCTACCTGCTTCAGGACGCGGCGACCGGCCGTCCCGTCGCGCTCCTGGAAGCGGGCTGGCTCACCGGCCTCAGGACGGCCGCCGCCTCGGCGCTCGCCGCCACCCGGCTCGCTCGCGCCGACGCCTCGACCCTGGCGCTCCTCGGGGCCGGCGTCCAGGCGTCGTCCCACCTCGAGGCGATGCTCGACATCCGGCCGATCACCCGCGTCGTCGTCGTCGCCCGCTCGATCGCGAGCGCGGAGCGCTTCGCCGCCGCGACGCGCGCCAGGCACCCGGGGCTGACCGTCGAGGCGACGACCGACGCGGACGCGGCCGTGGCGGCGGCCGACGTGGTCGTCGGCGCCACGACGAGCCCGACCCCGGTCGTGCACGGCGCCGCGCTCAAGCCCGGCGCCTTCGTCGCCCTGGTGGGGGCCTTCACGCCCACGACGCGGGAGGCCGACACCGAGGCGATCCGGCGCGCCCGCGTGTACGTGGACACCTACGAGGGCGCGCTGGCGGAGGCGGGCGACCTCCTCATCCCCATCGGCGAGGGGGCGTTTCGCCGCGAGGACATCGCCGGCGACCTCGCCGGTCTGGTCTCCGGGCGAGTCGAAGGTCGCCGCGGGCCGGACGAGGTGCTGCTCTTCAAGTCGGTCGGCGCGGCGATCGAGGATCTGGCCGTCGCCACGCTGGCCGTCCGCCTGGCCGAGGCGCGGGGGATCGGCCGCGAGGTCGCCCTCTGACCGCCCGATGACGGGCGGGGCCGGCCTCGCTCCCGCGTCCCGTCGACGAGCCGATCGAGTAGGGTACCCTGGTGCCGGTGACGCACCGGTTTCGGCCCTCCCCGGCGGGAGGGCCGTTCACGGTCGCCGGCCGCCTCGTGCCGGCCGACCTCGATCGACCACCGCGAACCGACGAAGGAGCCTGATGAAGACCGTGACGATGGGCCGGACGGGCCTCAAGGTATCGGAGATCTGCCTCGGAACGATGACCTTCGGCGTGCAGTGCGACGAGGCGACCTCGTTCCGCATCATGGACCGGGCGTTCGACGGCGGCGTGACGTTCTTCGACACGGCCGACGTCTACCCGCTGCCCCACAGCTACGCGACCGTCGGCCGGACGGAGGAGATCGTCGGCCGCTGGCTGCGGGAGCGCCGCCGGCGCGACGACATCGTCCTGGCGACCAAGGGGCACGACCCGATGAGCCCGCGCCCGACCGACCGAGGCAACTCCCGCAAGCACCTGACGGCCGCGCTCGACGCGAGCCTGCGGCGGCTCGGGACCGACTACGTGGACCTCTACCAGGTCCACCGCTGGGACCCCGAGACGCCCATCGACGAGACGCTGCGCGCGATGGACGACTTCATCCGGGCCGGCAAGGTGCGCTACGCCGGCTGCTCGAACTTCAAGGCCTGGCAGCTTGCGAAGTCGCTCTGGGTGAGCGACCGCCTCGGCATCGCCCGGTTCGACTGCATCCAACCCCGTTACAACCTCCTGCACCGCGAGGCCGACGACGAGCTTCTGCCGCTCTGCCGGGCCGAGGGGGTCGGGGTGATCGCCTACAACCCGCTCGCCGGCGGCTTCCTCTCCGGCAAGTACCGGAAGGGACAGGAGCCCGGGGAGGGGACCCGCTTCACGCTCGGCAAGGCGGGGGAGATCTACCGGCAGCGCTACTGGGAGGACGCGCAGTTCGAGGTGGTGGAGACCCTCCGGACGCTCTTCGAGCGGCGGGGCCAGTCGCTGGCGACGGCGGCCGTCGCCTGGGTGCTGCGCCAGCCCGGCATCACCTCGGCGATCGTCGGCGCCTCCCGGCCCGAGCAGCTCGACGCCACGCTGGCGGCGACGACCTTCACGTTCGACGACGAGACGCTCGCCGCCTGCGACGCCGCGTGGTTCCGCATCCCCCGCCGCATCCACGCGCAGTAGATCCGTCGATCGACCCTTGACACCTGCCGGGGACCGTGCCACGGTCCCCGGCGGGACGAGGCGCGGGCGCGCCGTTCGGTGGAGATCCGCGATGGCAGGACGACGCACGTTCGGCCGGCACCGATGACGATCGACCTCTCGCCCGACGCCGCGCCGATCCGACCGTCCGAGCTGGCCGATGCCTGGCCGGTCCTCTCCCTCGAGGAGCGCCTCGAGGGCTTCAGGCTCCTGCCGCGCCCCGAGGCCGAGGACTTCTTCCTGGGCCTCCCCGCGCGCGATCAGGCCGAGCTGCTGCTCGCCCTTCCGGCGTCGGATCGGCGGTCGTGGATCCGCCTCGTGCCGCCGGACGACGCGGCCGACGTCATCCAGGCCTCTCCCCCCGAGCATCGGGACGGGCTCCTGGCGCTGCTCGACTGGACCACCCGCGTCGAGGTCACCGCCCTCCTGGCCTACGCCGAGGACGCCGCCGGCGGCCTCATGAACCCCAGGTACGCCCGCCTGCGCCCCGAGATGACCGTGGACGAGGCGATCCGCTACCTGCGCCGCCAGGTCCGCGAGCAGCTCGGCACGATCTACTACCTCTACGTCATCGACGCCGACCAGCGCCTCCTCGGCGTCGCGTCGCTCCACCAGCTCTTCGCCGCGCCTCCCGAGCGCAAGGTCCGCGACATCATGCGGACCGACGTCGTGACCGTCCCCGAGCAGATGGACCAGGAGGCCGTGAGCCGCCTCTTCGCGCAGCACGACCTCATCGCCATCCCGGTCGTCGACGCCGAGGGGCGCATGAAGGGGATCGTCACGGTCGACGACATCGTCGACGTGGTGCAGGAGGAGGCGACCGAGGACATCCAGAAGATCGGCGGCACCGAGGCGCTCGAGGCGCCCTACCTCGAGGTCGGCTTCGGCGAGCTGCTCAGGAAGCGCGCCGGGTGGCTCTCGGTCCTCTTCCTCGGCGAGATGCTCACCGCCTCCGCCATGGCCGGCTTCGAGGACGAGATCGCCCGGGCGGTCGTGCTCGCGCTCTTCGTGCCGCTCATCATCAGCAGCGGCGGCAACTCCGGGTCACAGGCGTCCACCCTGGTGATCCGCGCCATGGCGCTGGGGGAGGTCAAGCTGCGCAACTGGTGGCGGGTGCTCCGCCGCGAGGCGCTCTCGGGCCTCGCCCTCGGCC
>DATCKS010000529.1:0-3431 GCA_036562265.1 Thermodesulfobacteriota bacterium
TTCGAGACGGCCGCCGATGCGGCCCTGGCCGGCGCCAGGGGGCGCGGCCACAACGACTTCAAGATCGAGCTCGCCAGGCGGACGCTCCGCCGTGCCCTGGCGGACACCGCACTGGGGGAATGATGGCCGTGAACGAGGCCAGGACGATCGGACGACCCGTCGACCGCGTCGATGGACCCTTGAAGGTCACGGGCCGGGCCACCTACGCGTACGAACACCGGGCCGCCGGGGAGCCGCTCTACGGCGTGATCGTCGGCGCGACGATCGGCCGGGGCCGCGTGGCGCGGATCGACCCCTCGCGCGCCGAGCGGTCGCCCGGAGTCCGCCTGGTGATGACGCACGAGAACGCGCCGGCGCAGGGCGAACCCGATCCGTCGATCCCCTCGCAGTACTCGCGCGCCTACCCGGTGCTGACGGGACCGGACGTCCACCACTACGGCGAGCCTCTCGCGCTCGTCGTCGCCGAGACCTACGAGCAGGCGCAAGCGGCGGCGCCGCTCGTCGACGTCGAGTACGCGGCCCGGCCGGGACGGTTCGACTTCGCCGCGCACCGGGACGAGGCGTACGCGCCGGCGGTGATCAACGCGCAGCTGCCGACCGACACGTCGACGGGCGACTTCGACGCGGCGTTCGGCAGCGCCGAGGTCACCGTCGATCGGCGCTACACGACGCCGTACGGCTTCTCGCAGCCGATGGAGCCGCACGCCTGCCTCGTCGTCCCGGCCGGCGACGAGCTGGTGGTCTACGTCAGCACGCAGATCGTCGCCGAGGCCCGAACGGCGATCGCGAGCACGCTCGGGGTGGAGGCGGAGCGGATCCGGATCGTCAGTCCCTACGTCGGGGGCGGCTTCGGCTCGAAGCTCGGCATCCACGCCGAGACGATCCTGGCGGCGCTCGCCGCCCGGGCGCTCGACCAGCCGGTCAAGATCGCCCTGACGCGGCAGCAGGTCTTTCACCTCGTCGGCCTGCGCCCCATGTCGAGCCAGCGGGTGCGGCTCGGCGCCGGGCGGGACGGGCGGCTCGTCGCCATCGGCCACGAGGTCACCATGTACACGAGCCCCCGTTGGGAGTACGCCGAGCAGTCCGCGGCATCGACGCGCGCCCTCTACGCCGCGCCCAACCGGTACACCACCCACCGCCTGGTCCCGCTCGACCTGCCGCGCGGGGAGGACGTCCGCGCGCCGGGCGACGCCCCGGGGCTCCTCGCGTTCGAGTCGGCGATCGACGAGCTGGCCTTTGCGCTCGGGATGGACCCGATCGAGCTGCGCATCCGGAACGAACCGACGCTCGACCCCGAGCGTGGCGTACCCTTCAGCGACCGCCGTCTGGTTGACTGCCTGCGCGAGGGGGCGCGCCGGTTCGGCTGGGAACGCCGTCCGGCACGGCCCGGGACCCTGCGCGACGGCCGGTGGCTCGTCGGCTACGGCGTGGCGGCCGCCATGCGGATGCAGTTCCAGATGGCGAGCCGGGCACGGGTACGGATCGCCCCGGACGGCGTCGCCGTCGTCCAGTCGGACATGACCGACATCGGCACCGGCACCTACACCATCGTGGCCCAGGTCGCGGCCGACGCGCTCGGCCTGCCGATCGACCGCGTGCGGGTGGAACTCGGCAGCTCGGACTTTCCGGCCGGTGCCGGATCGGGCGGCTCGTGGGGCGCCTCGAACACCTGCACCGCGGTCCAGTACGCGTGCGACGCGCTGCGGGAGAAGCTGCTCGCCTCGGTGCAGCGCGACGCCCGCTCCCCGCTGCACGGCCTGGACCTCGGGCGGGCAGAGCTCGCGGGCGGCCGGGTCACGGTCGACGGCGCGTCGGAGGCGCTGGCCGACATCGTGGCCCGGAACCACCCGGACGGCCTTGCGGCGGAGGGGGAGATCCCCCCCATGTGGGAGGACCCGAACTACGGGGCCTACTCGCTCCACACCTACGGGGCGCAGTTCGCCGAGGTCGGCGTCGACGTCGACACGGCCGAGATCAGGCTTCGCCGGATGCTCGGCGTCTTCGCGGCGGGCCGCATCCTGAACGCCAAGACGGCGCGCTCCCAGTTGATCGGCGGCATGATCTGGGGGGCGAGCATGGCCCTGCTCGAAGAGGGGGTCGTCGACACCCGGTCGGGCGCCTTCGTCAACCGGGACCTCGCCGGGTACCTGGTGCCGGTCCACGCCGACGTCCCGGAGATCGACGCGGTCCTCCTCGACGGCTTCGACGACAAGGCCAACGTGCTCGGCGCCAAGGGGATCGGCGAGCTGGGCAACTGCGGCGCCAACGCGGCCGTCGCGAACGCCGTGTTCAACGCCGCCGGGGTTCGCGTCCGCGACTTTCCCATCACCCTCGAGAAGGTGCTCGCCGCGTTGCCGTCCGTGGAGAGCAGGACCCCGCGGCGCACGCCGCGCATCGGGGCCTGATCTCCACGGGCGCGACGGCGGCTTCTAGGCCGCCAGCCGATAGAAGCGCCAGAGCGGGTGTTCGATCGGGAGCACGTCGACCCGGGTGAAGCCGGCCCCGTGCGCGTAGGCGCGGAGCGTCGACGGCCCCATGACGGTGCCGGTGGCGGCCGAGCCGGGGGCGGTCATCGCCTGCGGCAGGCAGTGCAGGACGCTGAAGTTGTAACAGAGACGGCCGACCGGGGTCCGGTTCTCCTCGATCGTGTCGCCCACCGCCTCGTCCGCGACGAGCACCGTGCCGCCCGGTCCGACGAGGGCTCGCATCCGGGCGAGCGCCTTCACCGGGTACGGCATGTCGTGGAGGGTCTCGAAGGCGGTCACGAGATCGTACGGCCCCTCGAGCGGCGCCGTCTCGGCGGCCGCCAGGTGGAAGCGCACCCGGTCGCCGACGCCGGCCGCGTCGGCGTTGCGACGGGCCCGCTCGATCGAGGCCGCGTCGACGTCGACGCCGTCGACCTGCGCGCGAGGGAACGCCCTGGCGATGGCGATGCTCGACCAGCCGACCCCGCAGCCGATGTCCGCTACGCGCCCCCCGGCCTCGAGGCTGGCCCGGACGTCGGGGAGTGCCGGCAGCCATCGGCTGGCCAGGTCGTTGATGTACATCGGGCGGTTGCCGGCCCCGATCGCCCAGGCCGCCTCCTCACCGTAGGCGTCGAAGGGGACGCCGCCTCCGGTCCGGAAGGCCTCGAGGAGCGTCTCGAGAGGCCGCGCGAGGCCCGGCAGGAAGCGGACGAGGGCGCCGACGTAGGCCGCGTGCTCCTGCTCCACGAAGGCGATCCGCTGCGCCTCCGACAGCCAGAACCGCCGGCCGGCCGGATCGGCCTCGATGTAGTCCGACACGGCCATGCACTCGAGCCACTCCCGCACGTACCGGTCGGCGCACCCGGTCCGCAGGGCAAGCTCGGCCGGGGTCGTCGGCCCCGACTCGGCCAGGGTCTCGAACAGGCCGAGGCGGACCCCCACGTACAGGTTGAGGAAGGACATGGC
>DATCKS010000535.1:0-2576 GCA_036562265.1 Thermodesulfobacteriota bacterium
GTCGACGTAGACCTCGCGATCCAGGCGGTCGTCGGACGGGCAGCGGGCGGCCGCCTCGGCCACCGGCGCCAGCGGGTCGCGCCGCACCGCCTCGGGCACGAAGCCCGGCGCGAGCGCCCCGTGCACCGCGGCGCCGAAGTACTGCCAGCGCATGTGAAGCCCGTGCTCCGGCAGGAGTCCCCCCTCCACGAAGCGCTTGAGGAGGTTCAGGGCCCCCTTCTTCTGCGCCTGATCCGGCAGCGCCAGGACGAGCGGCGCGACGAGCCGGCGCCTGAGGAAGACCGGCAGGCGCCCGTAGTACGCGTGCGCCTTGCTCGCCTTGAACCGGTCGTAGCCGACCAGCACCTCGTCGCCCCCTTCCCCGCTGAGGCACACCGTCACGTGCTCGCGCGCCTTCTTCGCGATCAGGTAGAAGGGGATCGTCGAGAGGTCGGTCATCGGCTCGTCGAGGTGCCACGCGGCCGTCTCGATCAGCTCGGGGGAGATCGGCTCGATCATCAGCTCGTGGTGGCGCGTCCCGAACGCCTTCGAGACGACGCGCGCGTGGGGCAGCTCGCTGAAGGACGGGTCGTCGTAGCCGAGCGAGAAGGTGTCGAGCGGCCGCACGCCGAGCCGGCTCATCATGGCGACGACCGTGCTCGAGTCGAGGCCGCCCGAGAGGAAGACGCCGACCGGGACGTCGGCGACGAGCCTGAGACGCACCGCGTCCTCGAGGAGCTCGAGGAGCCTCGCCTCGTACCAGGCGCGCGGCATCGGCTCGCGCGTAAAGGCGAGGTCCCAGTAGCGGGTCACCGTGGCCGTGCCGTCGCGGAAGCGGAGCACGTGTCCCGGCGGCAGCTTCTTCACCCCCGCGAACATCGTGGCCGGCGCCGGCACGAACTCGTAGCCGACGTAGTGGAAGAGCGCCGCCGGGTCGACCCGCCGCTCGAGCGTCGGCAAGGCGAGGAGCGCCTTGATCTCCGATGCGAAGGCGAGCCGGCCGCCAGACAGGTGGTAGTAGAGCGGCTTCACGCCGAGCCGGTCGCGGGCGAGAAGGAGTTCGCGCCGCCGCCGATCCCAGACCGCGAAGGCGAACATCCCGTTGAACCGGCGGACGCAGTCGGCCCCGTCCTCCTCGTACGCGTGGACGATGACCTCCGTGTCGGTGCGGCTCGTGAACCGGTGGCCGCGCGCCACGAGGTCCCGCCGGACGTCGGCGAAGTTGTAGATCTCGCCGTTGAAGACGACCTGGACCGACCCGTCCTCGTTCGCCATCGGCTGCCGGCCGGCCTCCGACAGGTCGATGATGCTGAGGCGACGGTGTCCGAGCGAGACGTGCTCGTCGACGTAGAAGCCCTCGGCGTCGGGGCCGCGGTGGGCGAGCGTCCGCGTCATCCGCCGCACGAGGCGATCGTCGCGCCAGGTGATCCCCGCGATGCCGCACATAGGCCTGGGCCTCCCGGCCCTAGTTGAGGAGGCCGACCCGGCGGTACCAGGCGGCGGTCCGGGCAAGCCCCTCGTCGAGCGGGACGCGCGGCTCGTAGCCCAGCTCGCGGCGGGCGCGCGCGATCGAGAAGGCGCGGTTCTGGCGGAACCAGTCCACCCGCCGCCGGAAGAGCGGCGGCTCCTTCGGCAGCGGCTTGTAGACCGTCTCGCAGGCCAGCGCCGCGAGCCAGAGCGGCCCGAACGGCAGGTGCCGGATCCGCACCTTCACCCCCAGCGCCCGGCCGATCGCCTTGACCAGGTCGTTCAGCGTCCACCACCGGTCGTCGGCGACGAGGTAGACCTCGCCGTCGGCGTGCGCACGCGTCTGGGCCAGCTCGAAGGCGTCGACCAGGTTGTCGATGAAGAGCGGGTGGTAGGTCGTCTCCCCGTCGCCGAACATGAAGAACCGGCCCGACTGGACCATCCGGAAGAGGTGGTAGAAGCGCTCCGGGTCGCCCGGGCCGTAGATGGCTGCCGGCCTCAGCGTGACGATCCCCATCCCCCGGCCGCGGTAGCGCTCGACCACCCGCTCCCCTTCCCATTTCGTGTACTGGTAGTAGTCCTCGGGGTGGATCGGTGCCGTTTCGTCGGCCGGCGGCCGCTCGACGTTGCCGTGCACGCCGCACGTGCTGCAGTAGACGAAGCGCCGGACCCCGTGCTCGATCGCGGCGTCGAGGAGGTTGCGGGTCCCCTCCACGTTCACCGCCCAGTAGGCGGCCTTCGGCGCGTTCACCTGCCGGAACATCGCCGCCAGGTGGTGGACCACGGTGCAGCCTTCGGTGAGCCGCCGGACGAGGTCGCGGTCGGCGACGCTGCCGATGTGGATCTCCGCCCCCAGACGGGTCAGCTCGTCGTAGACCCGGCCCGGGCTGGCGTCCAGCACCACGACCCGGTACCCCCGCTCGAGCAGGCGCCGGGTGAGGTGGCTTCCCGTGAAGCCGGTCCCTCCCGTCACGAGGACGCGTTCCTGCGCCATGTCGCCTCCCGGTTCCGCGTGCTGTCGATCGCATTGGCAAGGACCGTACCGGCCTGCTGGCGGTCTTCAGAAGGGCAAGCGGGCGGGTGAGCCGTGCGTCGGCACGGGAGGGACGGGGCTCGGAACGTCGGGGGAC
>DATCKS010000537.1:0-1952 GCA_036562265.1 Thermodesulfobacteriota bacterium
CGACCTCGAGATCCGGGGGCCGGGCGACTTCCTCGGCACGCGCCAGAGCGGCGTCCCCGACTTCCGCGTGGCCAACCTCTTCCGCGACCAGCGGCTCCTCGTCGCCGCGCGCGAGGCGGCGTTCGCCCTCGTCGCGCGCGACCCCGACCTCTCCGATCCGGCGCACCGCGAGACGAAGGAGGCGGTGCGCCGCCGCTGGGCCGGCCGGCTCTCGCTCGCCGGTGTGTGACCCAGGCCTCGAATCCCACCGCGTCGCACGCGCCTTCGGGACGACGTCGATCTCGCCGGGACGCGACGCCGCCGAGGCGTGACCCCGCCGAGGCGCGGGTCGTGCTGTCGGGGGCGCCGTTGCCGCCGTGGCGGCACGCTCACCTGCCGGGAGGACGCGATGCCTGGTGCCGAGATCGGCGTGACCCTGTACAGGACCGACCTGACCGTCAACGGTCGGTCGTTCACACTCGAGCTGGACCCGCGAACCTCGCTCCTGGACGCGTTGCGCGAGCACCTGCACCTGACCGGGGCGAAGAAGGGCTGCGACCACGGCCAATGCGGCGCCTGCACGGTGCTCGTCAACGGCCGGCGCGTGAATGCCTGCCTGGCGCTCGCGGTCATGCACGCGGGGGACGAGATCGTCACGATCGAGGGGCTGGGATCGCCGGACGCCCTGCACCCGCTGCAGGCCGCCTTCGTCGAGCGCGACGGCTTCCAGTGCGGCTACTGCACGCCCGGTCAGATCTGCTCGGCCGTCGGGATGCTCGACGAGGCGAGGGCGGGCTGGCCGAGCCACGCGACCGCGGACGTGGCGTCCCCGCAGATCGCGCTCACCGACGCGGAGATCCGCGAGCGGATGAGCGGCAACATCTGCCGGTGCGGCGCCTATCCGAACATCGTCGCCGCGATCCGCGACGTCGCGGGAGGCGCCCGGCGATGAGGCCCTTCACCTACGAGCGGGCGACCGACCTGCAGGCCGCCGTCGCCGCGGCGTCGAAACCGGGGGCGAAGTTCATCAGCGGCGGCACGAACCTGCTCGACCTCATGAAGCTCGAGATCGAGCAGCCGACCCACCTCGTCGACATCAGCCGGCTTCCCTTGGCGGACATCGAGGACCTGCCGGACGGCGGGTTGCGGATCGGCGCGCAGGCGCGCAACGCCGAGGTCGCCGCCGACCGCCGCGTGCGCGCCCGCTTCCCGGTGGTCGCCCAGGCCCTCCTGGCCGGCGCCTCGGCACAGTTGCGCAACAAGGCGTCCACGGGGGGCAACCTGATGCAGCGGACCCGGTGCCCCTACTTCTACGACACGGCCGCGGACTGCAACAAGCGCGAGCCCGGCTCGGGCTGTGCGGCGACCTCCGGGTTCAACCGGACGCACGCGATCCTCGGCGCGAGCGACGCCTGCATCGCAACCAACCCGTCGGACATGGCGGTGGCGATGACGGCTGTGGAGGCGCGGATCGAGCTGCTCGGGCCGGACCGGCTCACCCGTAGCGTCGCGATCGGCGACTTCTACCGCTTGCCGGGCGAGACGCCGCACATCGAGACGGAGCTTCGGCCGGGCGAGATGATCACGGCCGTGTCGCTGCCGCCCCCGACCCCGGGCCGGCAGGTCTACCGCAAGGTGCGCGACCGGGCCTCCTACGAGTTCGCCCTGGTCTCGGTGGCGGCCGTCGTCGCGACCGACCGTGGAACGGTCACCGGGGCGCGGGTGGCGCTCGGCGGCGTGGCGCCGAGGCCGTGGCGCTCGCTTGCGGCGGAGGCCGTCCTGATCGGGCAGCCGGCAAGGATGGCCACCTTCGAGACGGCCGCCGATGCGGCCCTGGCCGGCGCCAGGGGGCGCGGCCACAACGACTTCACGATCGAGCTCGCCAGGCGGACGCTCCGCCGTGCCCTGGCGGACGCCGCACTGGGGGAATGATGGCCGTGAACGAGGCCAGGACGATCGGACGACCCGTCGAC
>DATCKS010000539.1:0-2062 GCA_036562265.1 Thermodesulfobacteriota bacterium
ATCGAATCGTGAACGTCTCCACCCGGGACATCGCGCGCGCCGAGGCGAGCGCCCTCGCGCCGGCGCGCGGCGCGGGCGAGGTGTAGCCGCCGTGTGCGCCGCCTCCGCCCTGCCGGCCGCCGACCTGTACCGGCGGTGCGACCCGAACGACATCCCCTTCGCCACGACGGACGAGGCCGTCGGGACCACCGGGATGGTGGGCCAGGAGCGCGCCGTCGAGGCGGTGCGGTTCGGGCTGGCCATCCGGCACGACGGCTACAACCTCTTCGCGATGGGCCCGCCCGGCGTCGGCAAGCAAACGCTCCTGCGCGAGGTCCTCGGGCCGCGAGCGGCAGCCGAGCCGACGCCGCCGGACCGCTGCTACGTCCACAACTTCGCCGACGCGCATCGGCCCCGCGTCCTCTCGCTTCCTCCGGGCCGCGGCTCGAGGCTGCGCGACGACATGCAGCAGGCCATCGCCGACATTCGCGACGCCATGCGTGCCGCGTTCGACAGCGAGGAGTACCGCACGCGCAAGCAGCAGATGATCGCCCGGTTCAACGAGCGCCAGGCGCGGGCCTTCGCGGAGGTGCAGGAACGGGCGAGACAGCGGGGGATCGCGGTGGTGCGAACCGAGGGGGGCCTCGTCGTGGCTCCCCTGCGCGACGGCGCCCCGCTCGGGCCCGCCGAGCTGGCGCAGCTCTCGAGGCCGGAACAGGCGCGGATCCAGGCGGAGATGGAGCGGGTCGGCGCCGACGTGCAGGCGTTCTTCCAGCGGCTCCACGAGTGGGGACACGAGCAGCAGGAGGCGATGAAGGGGCTCGACCGGGAGACGTCGACCCAGGTCGCCCGTCGCGTCCTCGACGGCGTGCGCGCCCGCTATCGGGACCTGCCGGAGGTCCTCGGGTACCTCGACGAGGTCGAACGCGACGTCATCGACAGCGCCGGGGAGTTCCTCGAGCCGGGGCCCATGGGGTTCGAGGCGTTGTTCGCCCAGGCGTTCCGCCGCAACCAGAGGGACGGCGCCGCGGCGCGGCGCTACGCGGTCAACGTCCTCGTCGACAACGGCGCCCTGCAGGGGGCGCCGATCGTCTACGAGGACCACCCGACCTACACGAACCTCGTCGGCCGCATCGAGCACGTCGCCCAGTTCGGGGCCCTGCTCACCGACGTCACCCTGATCAAGGCGGGCGCGCTCCACCGGGCGAGCGGCGGGTACCTGATCCTCGACGCCCGCAAGGTCCTGCAGCAGCCGTTCGCGTGGGAGGCGCTCAAGCGGACCATCCGCTCACGGGAGATCCGGATGGAGCCCCCCGCCGAACTCCTCGCGGTCGTGCCGACCGTGACGCTCAAGCCCGAGCCGATCCCCTTCGACGGGACGAAGGTCATCCTGGTCGGCGAACGCCTCCTCTACCATCTGCTGGCGGCGGTCGACCCCGACGTCGCGGAGCTCTTCAAGGTCGTCGCCGACTTCGAGGAGAGCCTCGACCGCCGACCGGAAACGCACGCGCTCTACGCCAACCTGATCGCGACGCTCGTCCGCCGCGAGGGGCTTCGCCCCTTCGACCGGAGCGCCGTGGCCCGCGTCCTCGAGCACGCCGCCCGCCTCGCGGGGGACGCCGAGAAGCTCTCGGTCCACATGCGGCCGGTCGCCGACCTCCTCAGGGAGGCCGAGTTCCACGCCGAGGCGGCGGCCGCCCCCGTCGTCTCGGCCGAGCACGTCCAGGCGGCCATCGACGCCCAGCATCGCCGAACCGGCCGCGTGCGCGAGCGGCTGATCGAGTCGATCCGCCGTGGGACCATCCTCATCGACACGGCCGGCGCGACCGTCGGGCAGGTCAACGGCCTCTCCGTGATCCAGCTCGGCGAGACGGCCTTCGGGCATCCCGCGCGGATCACGGCGCGCGTGCGGGTGGGCAAGGGGGAGGTCGTCGACATCCAGCGCGAGGTGGAGCTCGGCGGGCCGATCCACTCCAAGGGGGTCCTGATCCTCGGCGGCTTCCTCGGCGCCCGGTACGCGTCGCACGCCCCGCTCTCGCTCACGGCCAGCCTGGTCTTCGAGCAGACCTACGGCGCCGTCGAC
>DATCKS010000540.1:0-2722 GCA_036562265.1 Thermodesulfobacteriota bacterium
CCCGACACGAGCCGTGCCGGCACGCCGGGCAGCGCCGCCTCGACCTCGGCGGCATCGGCCGGGCCGAACCGGTACGGCTCGTCCGGCAGGAGCGCCACCTCGGGCCGCCTCGCCGCCACCTCCTCGAGCGTGACCGGGAAGTACCGCCGCGGCCCGTCGGCGAACACGTTGACGCCCCCGCAGACGGCCAGGAGGTCGTGCGCGTAGGTGTCGGCCGAGAACGGCATCCAGGGCGACTTCCAGATCGGACAGAAGACCCTTACCGGCGGCCGGGCGGCCGCCCGCGCGCGCACGTCGGCGAGCGTCGCCTCGAGGCGGTCGGCCAGGGCCGCCGCCCGCGCCGACGCCGCTCCCCCGAGAAGCCGTCCGAGGACGCGGATGGTCTCGATCCCTTCGGCCACCGTGCGCGGATAGGTCACGAACACCGGGACTCCCGCCTCGCGCAGCGCCCGGATGGCCTTCGCCGTGTTCTCCTCGCGGTTGGCGACGACGAGCGCCGGCCCGAGGCCGATGATGCCGGCCACGTCCGGGTTCTTGGTGCCGCCGAAGGCGGGGACCCGCTCGACCTCCCCCGCCGGCTCGACGCAGTACGCCGTGCGGCCGGCCAGCCGGTCGGCCGCCCCGATGGCGACGAGCGTCTCGGTGTGGCTCGGCACGAGGGAGACGACGGGGCCGTCGATGGGGGCTTCGAAGGCCGTGCCGGTGGCGTCGACGATCACCGGCGCGTCCCCTCGCGGGCGATCTCCTCCATGACCGCCGCGACGGCCCGGGCGCCGGGCCGCTCGTCGGCCGCGAAGGCGGCCCGCACCGCCTCGCGGTCGGCCTGCGGCCGGTTCTGGCTCATCTTCCACTTCCCCTCGATCCGCTCGATCCGCATCGCGAGGCCGACGATCCCCTTGAGCATCGCGCGCACGTAGTCCTCGGGCGCGTCCGACACCCGCCAGGGCTCGGCCCGGTGCGCCTCGTGCGCGTCGGTCAGACGCGTCACGACCTCGAGCAGGCGGCCGGGGTCGTCGAACACCTCCACGCGGCCGTAGGCGTGGACCGCGACGTAGTTCCAGGTGGGGACGACCTTGCCGGTCTCCCGCTTGGTCGGGTACCACGAGGGGCTCACGTAGCCCTCCGGGCCGAGGAACACGGCGAGCGCCTCGGGCGCCGCCTCGAGGTCGCGCCAGTGCCCGTTCGCCCGCGCGACGTGGCCCAGGAGGGTGCCGAGGGGCGCCGGCTCCGGGTCGAGGAGCAGCGGCAGGTGCGTCGCCACGAGCCCTCCCGCGCCCGCGCTCACGAGCGTCGCGAGCCCCGTGCGCCGGATCGCCTCGTGGAGCACCGGGATCCGCTCCTCCCTGAACGCCGCGGGGATGTACACGGCCTACGCCTCCACGTACGGGATGGTGAAGGGACCCTGCGGAAGCACCGCGACCCGCGCCTCGGGCCCGACCTGCTCGACGAGCGCCTGCACCGCGGCCGACACGTCGTCGATCGGCGTGAGGTGCGCGCCGGTCACCTCGTCGGCCGGCAGGCTCGACTTGAGGTAGACCCGCGCGCGCCGCTGGACGAGCGCCTGCGCCTGCACCTGCCACTGGTCGTACATGAGGAAGCCGGGGCCGGTGATCATGTCGAGCAGCTCCCCCGGCGAGCGGCGCATGTGGAGGATCTTCCGGAAGTTGCCGTGCGCGGGAAGCCCGTCCGAGCACTCCGCCGCCGCCACGATGGCGCCCCCGTCCCGCACGATCCGCGCCGCCGCGCTCATCCCCTTGACCGCCTGGTAGAGGTTCTGGTCGAGCGGGTAGCCGCCGTTGGTCGTGACCACCACGTCGAACGGCGCCGGGACCGGTCGCATGCTGGTCTCGCGACAGAACCGCACGCCGGCCAGGTGCGCCTCGACGACGTGCCCGGCGAAGACGCCGGTGATGGCCCGCCGCTTGTTCAGCGTGACGTTCAGGATGAACGGCGGACGCCCCGGCACGAGCGCCACCGCCTCGCGCGCCTCCCCCTGGATCGGGTTGCCGTCGAGCACGCCCCACGTGGCGCGCGGGTGGCCGATCATCTCGGCGTTGTGGAAGTGCATGATGGAGTCGATCGCCGCGAGGGCCGGCATCACGCCCTTGGGCCCGCCCGAGAAGCCGGCGAAGAAGTGCGGCTCGACGAAGCCGACGACGATGCGGGCGTCGGCCTCGACGTAGCGGCGATCGAGGGCGATCTCGCCGCCGTACGACGTCCGCCCCAGCGCCACGTGGGCCGCCTTGTCGAAGGCGTCGTGGTTGACGACGCGGTAGCGGGCGACGACGTCGCGGCCGAGCATCTGCGCGAGCTCGGCCTCGGTGTTGGCCCTGTGGGACCCGGTGCCGTTGAGGATGGTGATCCGCTCGGCCGGCACGTGCGCGATCTCCTCGAGCAGCCAGGGCACGAGGCGCTCGTTCGGCGTGGGCCGCGTGATGTCGGAGATGACGATCACCACGCGGTCGGTCGCCCGCACCTGCTCGCGGAGCGGCGGCGCGCCGATCGGCTGCCGGAGCGCCGCGAGCACCGCGGCCTTCTCGTCCGGCAGGCCCGGCGCCTCCGCCGGCTCGATGACGGTCGTCCGTCCGTCGGGGAGGTCGACGTCGAGGCCGCCGCGGCCGTAGGCCAGGTGGACCTTCATCCAGGCGCCCTCCGTGTCCGACCTCACGATTCCACGGGGGCCCCTGGAACGCAAGCCCCCGTGATCTACACTGGACGGTCG
>DATCKS010000541.1:0-2724 GCA_036562265.1 Thermodesulfobacteriota bacterium
CTCGACGGCATCGAGTTCCTCGTCCTCGCGGTCGCCATGTTCGGGGTCGGCGAGGTGCTCGCCAGCGTGAGCCAGGAGAACCCGGCGCCGCTCACGACGAGCATCCGCAACGTCTGGCCGACGCGCGAGGACCTCCGGATCTGCCGGCTGCCGATCCTCAGAGGCTCCCTCATCGGCTACCTCGTCGGCGTCCTGCCGGGCGCGGGCGCCACCATCGCCTCGTTCGTCACGTACGCGGTCGAGCGAAAGCTGTCGAGGCACCCCGAACGGTTCGGCACGGGGGCGATCGAGGCGGTCGCGGCGCCGGAGGCGGCCAACAACGCCGCGTCGGCGGGGGCGATGGTGCCGATGTTCGCCTTGGGCATCCCCGGATCGGGCACGACCGCCGTCATGCTGGGGGCGCTCATCATGTTCGGCCTCCGGCCCGGCCCCCAGCTCTTCCAGCAGCACCCGGACTTCGTCTGGGGGATCATCGCGAGCATGTACATCGGCAACGTGCTCCTCCTGATCCTCAATCTCCCGCTCGCGCCGCTCTTCGCCGTCCTCCTGCGCGTCCCCTACGCCGTGCTCTACCCCGTCATCCTCGCCTTCTGCATCGTCGGCGTGTACAGCCAGTCGAACAGCCTCGACGACCTCTGGCTCATGGCCGGCTTCGGCCTCCTCGGCTTCTTCATGAAGCGGTACGATTTCCCCGCGGCGCCGATGATCCTGGGCCTCGTCCTCGAACCGCTCTTCGAGAACGCGCTGCGCCAGTCGCTCACGCTGTCGCACGGCAGCGTGGCCATCTTCCTGACACGGCCGATCTCGGCCGCGCTCCTCGCGGCGACCGCGCTCGCCGTGCTCACCCCCCTCGCCGTCCGGCTCGTGCGGGCCGAGCGGGCGGCCGCCTGACCCGTTGCCGGAGACCGCCATGCGTCGCATCACGCCAGATCAGATCGGCTTCGCCGCCTCGTCCGGCCCGATCGAGCGGTACTTCCCGCTCGCGAGGCGGGAGGGGCTCGCCTGGCTCGAGTTCGCCTGCCAGCATCCGGCGAACTTCCCCGAGACCTTCGACCGGCCGCGCATCGCCCGCGTGCGCCGTCTCGTGGAGCGCTCGGGCATACGGTGCGGGCTCCACTCGGCCTCGTTCGTGAACACCGCGGAGATCATGCCGATCGTCCGCAAGGCGGTCGTGGCCGACATGAAGGCGTACGTCGACCTCACGAAGGCGCTCGGCTGCGAGTACCTCGTGATCCACATGGGGTTCCACTTCAGCGTCTACCTGGACCGGGTGAAGCGGGCGCTCTACGACACGCTCGCCGAGGTGACCGAGTACGGCGAGCGCCGGCGGGTCCCGCTCGCGATCGAGAACATGAACCACATGGGGCCGACGTCGGAGTTCCAGTACCTGGGCGTCACGACCGAGGAGTTCGCGGACCTCTTCCGGCGGATCCGCTCGCCCTACCTGGGGCTCGCGCTCGACGCCGCCCACGGCAACCTCCTGCCGGGCGGGACGGGTCGATTCGTGAGGCTCTTCGGCGACCGGATCCGCGAGGTGCAGCTCTCGGACAACCGGGGGACGATCGACGAGCACCTCGCGGCCGGCGAGGGGACGCTCGACTTCGGCGCCCTCTTCCGGCAACTCGGCGCCATCGACTACACGGGGCCGCTCATCATCGAACTGCGCGACGTGGAGGCGAAGCGGCGAAGCCTCGCGCACCTGCGCGGGCTCCTCGCCGGGACGGCCGCGGCGAGGCCGCGCCGCCGTGCGGCCGCCCCGCGGCGGTACGTGGCGAGGGCCTGAGGCGCCGGCGGCGCCGGCGCCTGGCGGGGATCAGGCCTGCGGCAGGAAGCGGCGCTCCCAGGCCTCGATCTCGTCGAGGCCGAGCGCGCGGTTGTACTCCTCGAAGCTGAGCATCCGTGCGCGGGCGGCGCGCGTGTGGCCGTCGCGGCGCAGGTGGCCGAGCGCCTCGCGGATGGCGTACCCGGCCGCGTACCGGGCGAGGCCCGGGTAGATGGCGATGCGGTAGCCGAGCCGCTCGAGGTCCTCGGCCCCGAGGCCGGCAAGCGGCCCGACCTCCTCGACGTTCACGAGCAGCGGGGCGTCGAGCGCCTCGGCGGTCCGGCGAAGCTGCTCTACGGCGTCTGGCACCCCCTTGATCTCGACGAACAGCACGTCGGCGCCCGCCTCGCGGTACGCCCGCGCGCGTCGGATCGCGTCCTCGAGCCCGTGGCCGGCCGCGGCGTCGGTGCGGGCGATGACGAGGAAGTCGGGGTCGCGCCGCGCCGCCACGGCCGCCGCGATCTTGAGCGCGTGCTCCTCGAGCGGGACGACCGGCCGCGCGCCCGGCAGGTGACCGCACCGCTTGGGCGCCACCTGGTCCTCGATGTGGATGGCCGCCACGCCCGCCGCTTCGAACGCCTCGACCGTCCGGCGCACGTTGACGGCGTTGCCGTACCCGGTGTCCGCGTCGCAGATGACCGGCAGGCTCGTGGCGGCGGCGACCCGGCCGGCGTGCGCCGCGAGGAGCGTCAGGTCCAGAAGCCCCACGTCGGGCCGGCCGAGGAGGCTCGCCGACACGCCGTTGCCGGTGAGGTAGACCGCCTCGAAGCCGGCCTGCTCCGCGAGCCTCGCGCCGAACGCGTCGTAGATTCCAGGCGCGAGCAGGATCGGCCCCGAGGTGAGCCGGGCCCGAAGCCGCTGCCGCGCGTCACGCCGATCCGCCATCACGTCCCTCCCCGCTC
>DATCKS010000144.1:0-4461 GCA_036562265.1 Thermodesulfobacteriota bacterium
CCCCGCCAGCGCCGCCGGCACGCAGGCGATGACGATCCCCAGGGCGAGCCGTCGCTTGTGGTCGTCGCCGATCCGTCGCTCCACGAGCGTCTGGAGACCGGCCCGCCCCAGGGCCACGAAGTCGCGGCCGAAGTGGGCGAGGAGGGAGACGAGCGTGCCGACGTGGAGGGCCACGTCGAACTGGAGTCCAGGGTCGGGCCAGCCGAACAGCCACGGCAGCAGGATCAGATGACCCGAGGAGCTGATGGGGAGGAACTCGCCGAGCCCCTGCACGATGCCGTAGACGATCGCCTGTTCGATGCTCACGACGCCTCTCCCCTCGAAGCCGGGTGTCCGTTCGGGGCGCGCACTCTACCGGGCGGACGCTCGGCCCACAAGGGAAAAGTCGCCGGGCGCCTAGTCGAGGACGGCGGGTACCGAGTGGTTCACCGGGCCCCGGCCGCTGCCGACGGGGAAGCCGTGCACGAGGCCGTCCCACACGAAGCGCTTCGCTCGCAGCGCCGCCTCGTGGAGGGGCCATCCGCGCGCAAGTCCGGCGGCGAGGGCCGACGAGAGGGTGCAGCCGGTTCCGTGCGTGTGCACGGTGTCGACCCAGGGGAGCGCCAGCCGATGCATCCGATCGCCGTCGTACAGGAAGTCGACCGACTCCCGGGGGTTGTGCCGTTCGCCCTCGGCGGCGGCGTGCCCCCCCTTGAGCAGTACGGCCCGCGGCCCGAGGGCCGCCAGGGCGCGGGCGGCGTCGGCCGCCTCGTCCGGCGTGCGGATGGTTCGGCCGAGGAGGGTCTCGGCCTCCGGGCGGTTCGGGGTGATCACCGTCGCCGCGGGCAGAAGGTTGTTGCGGATGGCGTCGACGGCGTCGCGCTCGAGGAGCAGGTCGCCCGACGTGGCCACCATCACCGGATCGACGACCAGGTTGGGGATGGGGCGGCGAGCGGCGAGATCGGCAAGCGCGCGGACGATGCCGGCATTGGCGAGCATTCCCGTCTTGGCGGCGGCGGGCGGGATGTCGTCGAGGACCGCCTCCACCTGGGCGACCACGAAGTCCGGCTCGAGGGCCACGAACCCCCGCACCCCGCGCGTGTTCTGCACGGTGAGCGCGGTGAGCGCGGCCATCCCGTACACGCGAAAGGCGGCGAAGGTCTTGAGATCGGCCTGGATACCGGCGCCCCCGCTGGGGTCCGAGCCGGCGATGGACAGGACCGGCTGCATGGCTCCTCCCTGCTCGCCCCGGGGCCCCCGCCGCGACGCGCCGTCAGAAGGTGGAGAGCGTTCCGCGCTCGGCGTTGATCCGCTCGGCCGTCCGGTAGGCGTCGTAGATCCCGTAGATCCAGAGGATCGGGTAGAGCACGAAGCCGACCACGACCATCATGAGCCAGCCGAAGACGGCGGCGAGCGCCACGAAGACGAGTCCCTTGGCGATCTGCCCGTTGTAGATCTGGCCGAGCCCGGGCCAGAAGAACGAGAGCACGGCGGCGAGTCCGGGGCTCTTCACGTCACGCGTTCCGAAGCTCGCGCACGAGCTGGTTGATCTGCGCCTTGGCTTCGCTGCTGAGTTCCCCGAAGCGGATGCCCATGCCGGGGTTGATCCCCTTGGTCGTGCGCTCGTTCACCCAGACGACCTCGCCGTCCACCTGGATCGGGGTGGTCTGCTTCGGCAGGAGGAACTGGAGCGTGAGCCGCGTACCCGGCGGCAGCGGCTTCGTGGTCTTGATGTAGAGCCCCCCCTGGTTGATGTTGCTCGCGAACTCCGAGAAGAACGCATCGACCGTCTGGTAGTCGATGCGCAAGTTGATCGGTGCGCGGGGCTCGCGCCTCCGCTCGACGGGGGGCGCCTGCTCGACGCGCTTCCCCTTCCCCCTGCTCATCCCCTCCGCTCTCCCGGCAAGCCTGCTAGGCCCGTACCAGATAGACGATGAGTCCGATCGCCACGACCGCGAGGACGCCGCCCTGCGCCCAGAGGGCGATGGCGAGGACGTCCATGCGCCGCTCGAGGGCCGCCTGCCGCGCCGCGACCTGGGCGAGGTCGGTGGACAGCCGGTCGAGCGCCTCGGTGGTGCGCGCCAGGGCGGCCTCGACGTCGGTGCCGTCGGCCGCCGGCGGCTGGACCGGCGTGCTCTCGCGCTGCCGGCGCACCTCCCGCGCCACGTCGAGGATGACCGGCACTGCCGGCAGGAGCATCCTGAGCCAGCTCGCCATAGCGGGGTGAGAATACCCGACCAGGCCGGCCGCTGTCCATGTAGCCGAATAACCGGCCCCGCCCCCCGTCTCCTCAGACGAGCCACGGAGTTACACTGCACCAGGAGGTGCCCCGTGCACCGAGCCCTGCCAGCCCTCCTCCCCGCGCTCCTGCTCACCTGTGTCCCGGTGGCCTGGGCCGAGCCGTCCGCCGAGCCGGCCGCCCGACTCGCCGTCGCGGTGGGACCGGTCGAGTACCTCGGCCCGGAGACCGATGCGTACCAGCCCGCCCCGGTCAACCTCGCCCTCCAGCCGGGAGACCGGCTCCGGACCGGGGCCGAGGCTCGCGCCGAGGTGCAGTTCGAAGGCGGCGCCGTCGTCAGGCTCGGTGCCGACAGCGAGGCGGAGATCCTGGCCGTCGGCCGAAGCCCCGTCGTCCGGCTCCTCGAGGGGCGCGCCCACGGCCGGGGCCCGCGCGTCCCGAACGAGAGCCTCACGCTCGAGGCCGGCCTGCGGATCGTCGGGGCGGCCGACGGCAGCGCGTTCCGCGTGACCCGCCGGGCCGACGAGCCGCGGGCCGAGGTCGCCGCCACGACCGGCACGATCGCCGTCGAGACCGAGGGCGAGCGGGTCGAACTCGCCCGCGGATCGCAACTCGCCGCCGGCGAGCGGACGCGCCCCTCCGCCGCCGTCCTCGTCCGCGACGACTTCGACCGGTGGAATGCCGAGCGCGACGCCGTCCTCGCCCGCGCCGCCGTGGGCTCGTACGCGCCGTCGCACCTCCCCGGCCTCGGCGACCTCGACGCCTCGGGCTCCTGGGTGCGCACCGAGGAGTACGGCTATGCCTGGCGGCCCCACGTGGCGGTCGGATGGCGCCCCTTCACCAGGGGCCGCTGGATCTATCGACCCTACTACGGCTGGGTCTGGCTCGCGGCGGAGCCCTGGGGCTACACCACCTATTACTACGGCCGGTGGGTGCCGAGCGGCCTCTACGGGTGGATCTGGATCCCCGGGCCTCGCTTCGTCATCTCGGTCGGCCTCCCCCACTCGCCGCCCCCTCCGGTGGTGGTCAGGCCGCCCGTCGTCGTCGTCCCGCCGCCGGTCCACGTTGTCCGGCCGCCGGTCGTCGTGACACCGCCCGTGATCGTGAAGCGACCGGTGCACGTCCACCCGCCGGTCGTCGTCCACCCGCACCCGCCGAAGGTGATCCGGCGGCAGCCCCTTCCCGCCCGGCCGCCGGCCGTGATCGAGCGGCCGGTGACGCCGCCGCCGCGCCGGCAGCCCGTCGTCGTCGAGCGCCCCGCGGTCCCGCGCGCGCCGCGGGTCGTGCAACCGTCGCCCCGAGTCGTGCAGCCCGCACCGCGGGTCGTACAGCCGCGCGCCGCCAGGCCGGCGCCGCGCGTCATCCAGCAGGCGCCGGCCCGCCCCAGCGCGCCGCCGGCCGTCGCCTACCGGCGCCAGCCGCTGCCGAGGTAGCTCCGGTCTAGGCTCGCGTCATCTCCAGGAGCTTGAGGACGGTGTTCCAGTTGCGGCCGGTGCCGCGGGTGCCGAGCCTGTCCTCGATCAGCGCCGTCGTCAGCTTCGAGCGACCGATGCCGTCCGGATAGACGATGTAGGCGTGCCTGCCCGCGACGCGAACGCGCTCCCGCCCCTTGATGGCGGCTTCGAGCGCCTTCACGTTCTTCGCCGCCGGCGCGGCCTTGAGCGCCATGACGACCAGACGGCTCGGGTCGTCCTTCGCCTCGCGGGGGAACGGATTGCGGGCGACGATCTCCTGCCATTCCCTGGCGGTCCGGACGAGGTAGTCGGCGCGGACCTCGAGCCGCCGTTCCGTCTCGGCCTCCAGGAGGTCCTCGAGTTCGGCGCCCGTCCGCCCCTCGCTCTCGAAGACGAGGTTTCCGCTCTGGAGGAGCGACCGTGCGCCGGGAAAACCGAGGTCGGCAAGGAGCGCCTTCAGGTCGGACATGGCCACCTGGTTTCGGCCGCCGACGTTGATGGCCCGCAGGAGCGCGATGTGGACGCTCATGGGGGCGATTCTAGCGCCCGGAGCCGCCCCCGGCGGGCGGCCGCTAGAGGAGGGAGAGCTGCTTTGGCTGCGTCGAGTCGCCGCCCCCGAAGAGCCGATTCCACTCCGCATCGGACAGGAACGGCCGGATCCGCTTGAGGACCTCGTCGAGCTTGCGGAGGTAGTACTCGACGTTCTCGTCTCGCGCCGCCGGATCGAACTCGGAGGCGAGCTTCGCGTGCGAGAAGCCGGTGACCCGCGCGCCCCGCCCGGTGATGTAG
>DATCKS010000545.1:0-3783 GCA_036562265.1 Thermodesulfobacteriota bacterium
GCCTCCGGTCGGGCGCCAGCGTCCGATATGGTGACATCGGACGGTCGGCCTGTCACCCTGGCGAGCGCATGCTCGTCCGGCCAACGCCTGACGGCCGGGCCCCGATCTGGTATCATGCGTCGTCCACGCGGAGAGATGGCCGAGAGGCTGAAGGCGGCGGTTTGCTAAACCGTTCTACGGGTGAAAGCCCGTAGCGAGGGTTCGAATCCCTCTCTCTCCGCCACTGTTCTCCCCCCTGGGGGCCGCCCCGCCGCGACGGCCGGGCCCCCCGTCCCCGTCCCGACCGCACGACCACCCCCATCCGGGTCGTCCCCGCATCCCGAGGCCGTCCGCGGCGCCGCCCGGAGGCGTCTGGCACCCCGGCCGGGTCCGTGCTCTTATGAAACGGCCTGTTCCGGCTCGAAACGGCCCCCGTGCCGCGAGCCCTCGCCCTCCGCGGGAACGCGTGCTGGCACGGGTTTGGCTACCCAACCCCCTGCCCGGAGGCCGCCGCCCGGGGACCCGGGACGGCCGGCAGGGCCACCTCCCACGAGAAGGGACCGCACCATGGACCTCTCTCGGGCGCTGACGCTCGTCGCCGTCGTCGCGTTCACGTTCCAGTTCCTGATCTTCCTGTACCTCTACCCGTCGTCGCGCGAGCGCTTCTTCCGGTACCTCCTCTGGGCGTGGGGCATCTTCGCGGTCGCCAAGGCGCTCAAGCTCGTCGCCGCGTCGCTCCCGGAGACCGCGGGCCAGTGGGCGTGGGCCGCCCTCGACAGCGCGGGCACGGCCGGGTTCCTCTTCGTCCTCGCCGCGGCGCTCGCCCTGCGGCGGGACTACCGGATCCGCGCGGCGCACGCGGCGGTGGGGATCGCCTACGTCGCGGTCGTCGGGTGGCTGGCCGACCTCGTCGGCGGCGTCCGCGGAGCGAGTCTCCTCGCCGGACTCCTGGGCAGCGCGCCGCTCGTCGCGGCCGGGGCCGTCATCTGGCGCGGCAACCCGAAGCCCGGCACGGGGTCTCGCGAGCGGTTCCTCGCGGGCGCGCTCCTCATCTGGGGGTTGCAGCGGGTCGTCGCGCCGCTCGTCGTGGCGCCGGAGGGGAGCGTCACGTTCCTCGTCGTCCACTCGAGCTACATGCTCTGCTACTTCCTCGCCGTCTTCGCCATCATCATCATGGTCCTCGACCGCGCCCGCAGCGAGACGGCGTCGCTCAAGGAGTTCAACGAACGGCTCGTCGACGGGCTCGGCGAGGGGCTCGAGCTGGTCGACGGCGACTACCGGATCCGCCACGCGAACCGGTGGATGGTGGAGGAGTTCGGCAGCGTCGTGGGCCGCCGCTGCCACGAGGTCCTCACCGGCGACGCCAGGCCCTGCGACGGCTGCCCCATGGAGCGCCGCGGCGAGATGGTCGAGCCGAGGCGGCTCGACGTGACGGGGACGGGAGGCCGCCGCCTGGTGCTCACCTGCTCGCCCGTCCGGCAGCCGGACGGCGAGGTGTTCCTGCTGGAACTCGTGGCGGACGTCACGGAGTACGAGCGCCTGCGCGCGCGCCTCGGGGACGCCGAGCGGCTCGCCGCGGTCGGCGAGCTGGCGGCGGGGGTCGCGCACGAGATCCGAAACCCCCTTGCCGCCATCGTCAACGCGACCTCGCTGCTCGAACGCGACGACCTCACCGGCGACGAGCGGGCGAGCACCCTCGGCGCGGTCAAGAAGGAGGCGCGGCGGCTCAACCGCATCGTCTCGGAGTTCCTCGCCTTCGCGCGTCCCGGCGAGCCCCGGCGCGCGATCGGGGACATCCGCGAGGTCGTCGACCACGTGGTGCGGCTCGTGCGCGAGGACCGCCCGAGGTCGGCGGGGGTGGTGACCGAGGTCCACGTCGACCCGTCGGTGCCGCCGTTCGCCTTCGACCCGGACCAGCTCACGCAGGTCCTCTGGAACGTCGTTCGCAACGGGATCGAGGCGATCGACGGCACGGGACGACTGCGCATGGACGTGGTGCGCGAGAACGGCCACGTGGCGATCGCGGTGTCGGACACCGGTCCCGGCATTAAGCCCGAGGAGCGGCGGCGGATCTTCGAGCCGTTCTATTCGCGCAAGCGGGGCGGCACCGGGCTCGGCCTCGCCATCGTGCAGCGGATCGTCTCCGCGCACGGCGGCCGGATCGAGGTCGAGTCGGGCCGCGGGACGGGAACCCGGTTCGTCATCTATCTTCCCCTGGACACGAGGTAAGCATGGCCGCGATTCTCGTGATCGACGACGAGGAGTCGCCGAGGCAGACCCTGGCGCTCCTCCTCAAGAAGCGGGGCCATCGCGTCACGGAAGCGGACGGCTTCGAGGCGGCGGCGGCGGTGCTCGCGCAGGACGTCTTCGACATCATCGTGACCGACCTTAGGATGCCGGACGGCGATGGCCTCGACGTGCTCAACCTGGCCCGGCGGCAGTGCCCGGACACCGACGTCATCCTGCTCACCGCGTACGCGGGCTGGGAGTCGGCGAAGGAGGCGATCCGGCTCGGCGCCTTCGACTACTTCGAGAAGGGGCGCGACCCGGACGAGATGCTCCTCAGGATCGACAAGGCGCTCGAGCAGAAGGCGCTCAGGCGCGAGAACTCCAACCTGAGGCAGCAGGTGCGCGACCGGTACGCGCTCACGGGGATCATCGCGCGCTCGCCCCAGATCCGCGCGGTGCTCGACCTGGTGACGCGCGTCGCCCCGACCGAGGCGACGGTCCTCATCCAGGGCGAGTCGGGCACCGGCAAGGAGCTGATCGCCAAGGCGATTCACCACGCGAGCCCGAGGGCCCAGGGGCCGTTCCTCGCGGTCAACTGCGGGGCGCTGCCCGAGGCGCTGCTCGAGTCGGAGCTCTTCGGCCACGTGCGGGGCGCCTTCACCGGCGCCACCACCGCCAAGAAGGGGCTCTTCGAGGAGGCCGACGGCGGCACGATCTTCCTCGACGAGATCGGCGACATGGCCCCGGCGCTCCAGGTGAAGCTCCTGCGGGTGCTGCAGGAGGGGGAGGTGCGTCGCGTCGGCGCCAATCAGCCGATCACGGTGAGCACCCGGATCGTCGCCGCCACCAACCGCGACCTCCAGCAGCTCATGCGGCAGGGGAGCTTCCGGGAGGACCTGTACTATCGCCTCAACGTGATCCCGGTGGTCCTCCCGCCGCTGCGCGAGCGGCGCGAGGACATCCCGGTCCTCGCCGAGCACTTCCTGGAGCGCTTCGCGAGGCGGCAGGGCCGCACCCTCAGGCTGAGCCCACAGGCGATGGAGCGGCTCCTGCGGTACCCGTGGCCGGGCAACGTGCGCGAACTCGAGAACGCGATCGAGCGGACGGCGATCCTCGCCCGGCAGGAGGTGATCCGCCCCGAGGACCTCCCGCCCCACGTCGCCAGCGGCATCGGCCTCGGCGCCGCGCCGCCGCTGCCGGCCCAGGAGTGCCTGGCGGACGTGGAGAAGGCCCACATCCTCCAGACGCTCGAGCGTCTGGCCTGGAACTACTCGCGCGCGGCCGAGGTGCTCGGGATCGGCCGCACCACCCTCTGGCGGAAGCTCAAGGAGTACGGTCTCGAGCGGCGCGCCTCGGCGTCGGCCTAGCGCCGCCGCTACGGGCGGCGCCGCCAGCGAGGTCGGGCCCCCCCTTGCCCGCCGGAAAACGGAAAGGCCTGACCCCATGGAAAATGGAAAGGCCTGACCCCGGGGGTCAACGGTCGAGGATCTCGCGGACGCGGCAGAGGAGGTCGGACGGGCGGAAGGGCTTCTGCACGAACGGCAGGCCGTCCTCCTGGACGAGCTGCTCGTCGAT
>DATCKS010000547.1:0-2720 GCA_036562265.1 Thermodesulfobacteriota bacterium
GCCGAAGCGCAGGTCCGGCTTGTCCGAGCCGTAGCGGCCGATCGCCTCGGCGTAGCTCATCCGCGGGAACGGGCGCGGCAGCTCCACCCCGAGCGCCTCCCGGAAGACGGTCGCGATCATCCCCTCGTTCACGTCGATCACGTCTTCCCGGGTGACGAACGACATCTCGACGTCGATCTGGGTGAACTCGGCCTGCCGGTCGGCCCGCTGATCCTCGTCGCGGAAGCACCTGACGATCTGGAAGTACCGGTCCATCCCGGCGATCATGAGGAGCTGCTTGAAGAGCTGCGGCGACTGCGCGAGCGCGTACCACTCGCCGGGGTTGAGCCGCGACGGCACGAGGTACTCCTTGGCCCCCTCCGGCGTGCTCTTGTAGAGGATCGGCGTCTCCACCTCGACGAAGCCGAGGCGGTCGTAGTAGTCGCGGACCGCCTTGGCCGCCCGATGCCGGAGCATGAGGTTGCGCTGCAGCCGCGGGCGCCGCAGGTCGAGGTAGCGGTACTTGAGCCGGAGCGACTCCGACACCTCGCCCCCGCCCGCCTCGTCGTCGATGACGAAGGGGGGCGTCTTCGCCTCGTTGAGCACGTGCAGGGCGTGCGCGGCGACCTCGATCTCGCCGGTCGGCATGGCCGGGTTCGCCGTCCCTTCGGGGCGGATCCGCACCGTTCCCTCGACGGCGAGGACGTACTCGCTGCGCACCTGGCCGGCGCGCTCGTGGGCGACGGGGCTCGTGTCGGGGTTCACGACGATCTGGACGAGGCCGCTGCGGTCGCGCAGGTCGATGAAGACCACCCCGCCGTGGTCGCGGCGCCGCTGGACCCACCCGTTGAGCACCACGGCCTTGCCGGCGTCGCTCTTCCGGAGCACGCCGCACATGTGCGTCCGGCGCAGCCCCTCCTTCGTCTCGGTCACGTCTGCCTCCGTCGGGGTCAGGCTCGCGGTGCGAGGAGCGCGGCGAGCCGGGGTTCGAGGTCCGCGAGCGGCACCTCCTCCTGTCGGCTCATCGCGAGGTCCCGCAGGATGGCGACCCCCCGCTCGATGTCGCGGTCGTCGAGGATGACGGCGCGCGGCGCCCCGCTGCGGTCCGCGCGCCTGAGCTGGGACTTGAGCGACGGTGCGCCCGACTGCCCTCGACCGGCCAGCGCGAACTCCGCCGCGACGCCCTGCCTCCGCAGGCGGTCGACCAGCGGCAGGGCGAGGTCGCGGGCCCGCGCCCCGACCGCCGCCACGAAGACCGCCGCGGCGGGCGCCGCGAAGAGGTCGGCCGGGACGAGGGCGAGGAGCCGCTCGAGCCCGACGGCGAAGCCGAGGGCGGGCGTCGGCGCCCCTCCCAGCTCCTCGACGAGCCTGTCGTACCGCCCGCCGCCGGCGACGGCGTTCTGCGCCCCCTCGTACGCCATCTGGACCTCGAACGCGGTCCGCGTGTAGTAGTCGAAGCCGCGCACGAGGCGCGGGTCGATCGCGACCTCCACGCCGAGGAGGTCGAGGAGGCGGCGCAGCTCGGCGAAGTGCGCGGCGCAGGGCTCGCAGAGCCGGTCGATCATCCGGGGCGCGTCGGCCGTGGCCTCGATGCAGCCCGGCACCTTGCAGTCGAGCACCCGCATGGGGTTCGTCTCGACGCGCGCGCGCGAGGCCTCGCAGAGCCGGTCGAGGCGCCCCCGCAAGAAGCGCTGCAGCTCCTCCCGGTAGGCCGGCCGGCAGGCGTCGTCGCCGATGGAGTTGAGGAGGACGCGCACCCCCTCGGCCCTGAGCTGGCGGAGCGCCGTGACCAGGAGCGCGATCACCTCGGCGTCGGCCGCCGGCTCCTCGGCGCCGATCAGCTCGGCCCCCCACTGGTGGAACTGCCGGTAGCGGCCCCGCTGCGGCCGCTCGCGGCGGAACATCGGCCCGATGTAGTAGAGCTTCGAGACCGGCTCCTGCGCGTCGAGACGGTGCTCGACGTAGGCGCGGACCGTAGGCGCCGTACCCTCCGGCCTGAGCGTCAGCCGATCGCCCCCCTGGTCCTCCCAGGAGAACATCTCCTTCTCCACCACATCGGTCGCTTCCCCAAGCCCGCGGGTGAAGAGCGCCGTCGCCTCCGGGATCGGCGTCCGGATCTCCCGGTAGCCGTAGGCGTGCGAGAGGCCACGCAGGAGACGCTCGAGTCCCTGCCACCGGTGACTCTCGGCGGGGAGGATGTCGTTCATCCCTTTCGGGGCGGCGAACCTGGCGGACACGCGGCCTCTCGGACGTCAGGGAAAGCGCGGATTCCGTAGTGCAAACAAGCTCTTGAGGCTAACAGGCCGGCCCGATCCGGTCAAGGCGACCCGGCGCGCCCGACCCGGACCGCCCGGTTTCGACGCGCCGGGCCGACGCCGCGGCGCCAGCGGCCCCGCCAGGGCCTCGTCCCGCATGGATGTCGCATCGCGTCACGACCGTGCGCGGCGACACGACGTGATGCGCCGCACACGGCGCCGGCCGATGGATGTCGCGTCCCGACAGGACTCTCCTCGTCCGACAGGCGCGTTCTCTGCAAAGCGTGAGTCTGATTCGCTGCCACGGGGCCAGAAGCTCGCTCGGCGGGCTGGCCTGCCGCGTGAGCCGGAGGGAGGGGTGATCACGAGCGCACGTTCGACCGGGCAGCGCCCGCATCCCGAGGCCGCCACCCGCCCATGACGATCCCCCGCGAACCCGACGTCGAAGCCCAGGGGCGCCCGGCGCGCCCCTTTCCGGCGGTCCCG
>DATCKS010000549.1:0-6571 GCA_036562265.1 Thermodesulfobacteriota bacterium
GTCTGGAGCTGCGCCAGCGCCCGCTCGAGCTCGGTCTGGGCCTCGGCGGCCTCGGGCGATCCCGGCTCGAGCGCCTTCAGCTTCGCCTCGGCGGCGTCGCGCGTCCGCACCGCGGCCTCCGGGTCGATCTCCTCGGCCGGGTCGGCGGTGGTGACGAGGACCGACACCCGGTCGTTCGCCACCTCGCAGAGCCCCCAGGTGAGCGCGACGTACCGCCACTCGGTCCCCTGGCGGAAGCCGAGGACGCCCGGCTTGAGGCGCGCGAGGAGCGGCGCGTGGCCCGGCAGGACGCCGAACTCCCCCTGGACGCCCGGGCAGATCACCTCGTCGGCGTCCAGGTGGTGGACCCGCCGGTAGGGGGTGACGAGTTCGAAGTCGAGCTTGCCCGGCGTCGCCATCACCGACTCGCCAGCGTCTTGGCCTTCTCGACCGCCTCGTCGATGCCGCCCACCATGTAGAAGGCCTGCTCGGGGAGGTCGTCGTGCTTGCCGTCGACGATCTCCTTGAAGCCGCGGATCGTCTCCTTGAGCGGCACGTACTTGCCCGGCGTCCCCGTGAACGCCTCGGCCACGTGGAACGGCTGCGAGAGGAAGCGCTGGATCTTCCGCGCGCGCGCGACCGTCAGCTTGTCCTCCTCCGACAGCTCGTCCATGCCGAGGATGGCGATGATGTCCTGGAGGTCCTTGTACTTCTGGAGGACCTGCTGGACGCGCCGCGCCACCTGGTAGTGCTCCTCCCCGACGACGCCCGGGTCGAGGATGCGCGAGGTCGAGTCGAGCGGGTCGACGGCCGGATAGATGCCGAGCTCCGCGATGGCGCGCGAGAGGACGGTCGTCGCGTCGAGGTGCGCGAAGGTGGTGGCCGGCGCCGGGTCGGTCAGGTCGTCGGCCGGCACGTAGATCGCCTGGACCGACGTGATCGAGCCCTTCGTCGTCGTGGTGATCCGCTCCTGGAGCTCGCCGACGTCCGTGGCGAGGGTCGGCTGGTACCCGACGGCCGACGGCATGCGGCCGAGGAGCGCCGACACCTCCGAGTTCGCCTGGACGAAGCGGAAGATGTTGTCGATGAAGAGGAGGACGTCCTGCCCCTCGGAGTCGCGGAAGTGCTCGGCCACCGTGAGGGCCGAGAGCGCCACGCGCGCGCGGGCGCCGGGCGGCTCGTTCATCTGGCCGTAGACGAGGGCGGTCTTGTCGAGGACCTTCGACTCCTTCATCTCGTGCCAGAGGTCGTTGCCCTCGCGCGTCCGCTCGCCGACGCCGCCGAACACCGAGAGGCCGCCGTGCTGCATCGCCACGTTGTGGATCAGCTCCATGATCAGCACGGTCTTGCCGACGCCGGCGCCGCCGAAGAGGCCGATCTTGCCGCCGCGCGCGTAGGGCGCCAGGAGGTCGACGACCTTGATGCCGGTCTCGAACGCCTGGACGGTCGTCGCCTGCTCCTGGAAGGAGGGCGCCGGCCGGTGGATCGGGAGGCGCAGCTTGGCGTTGATCGGGCCGGCCTCGTCGACCGGGTCGCCGACGACGTTGAGGATCCGGCCGAGCACCTCGCGGCCGACCGGCATCGTCATCTGCTCGCCCGTGTCGAGCGCCTCCTGCCCGCGGACGAGCCCGTCGGTCGTGTCCATGGCGATGCAGCGCACCGTGTTCTCGCCGAGGTGCTGGGCCACCTCGAGGACGAGGTTCCACTTCTCGTCGCTGATCGTCGGGTTCGTCACCCGGATGGCGTTGAAGATCGGCGGCAGGTGGCCGATGGGGAACTCGATGTCCAGGACGGGGCCGATGACCTGGGTGATCCGGCCCGTGACCTTCTGGCCCGTGCGGGCGCCGTCCGACGTAACGGTTGCCACTTGTCGAGTCTCCTGTTCTTGTCCTTCGGCTACTTCAGCGCCTCGGCGCCGCCGATGATCTCCATGAGCTCCTTGGTGATCGCGGCCTGGCGTGCGCGGTTGAACTGGAGCGTGAGCGTGGAGATGAGCTCGCTCGCGTTGTTCGTCGCCGCGTCCATGGCCGTCATCCGTGCGCCCAGCTCGGCCGCCTGGCTCTCGAGGAGCGCCCGGAAGAGTTCGGTCTCCATGTACCGGGGGAGCAGGTCGGCCAGGATCTCGTCGGCCGACGGCTCGTAGATGTAGTCCACGGCGACCGTCCCCTCCGGCACGGGCGCCGGCTCGATCGGCAAGAGCTGCTCCACCACGACCCGCTGCTGCAGCGCGTTCTTGAACTCGTTGTACACGAGGTAGAGGAGGTCGTACTCGGCGTTGGCGTACTGCTCGATCAGCTCCTTGCCGACCTGCTGCGCGACCTTGAAGTCGATGTTGCCGCCGAAGACGCCGACCACTTCCTGGTCGCGCGGGTAGGGGCGGCGGCGGTAGTAGTCCCGCCCCTTGCGCCCGATCAGGTTCAGTCGCGGCTCGTGGCCCGCCTCGGTCTCGCGCTTGAGGAGCCGGTCGGCCTCGCGGAGGATGTTCGTGTTGAACGCGCCGCAGAGGCCGCGGTCGCCGGTGATGACGACGACCTCGACCTTCCGGACCTCCCGCTTGGCGAGGAGCGGATGCCGGTCGCGGTCGACGCGGGCCGCCAGGCTCGCCATGACCTCCATGAGCTTGTGGGCCATCGGCCGGGCCGCGATGATCTGCTCCTGCGCGCGCCGAAGCTTCGACGCGGCGACCACCTTCATGGCCTTCGTGATCTGCCGCGTGTTCTTGACGCTGCGGATGCGGCGCCGGATGTCCCTGAGGGATGCCACTGTGCGCTCCTGAGCGTGACGCCGGCCGCCCGGCGCAGGCCTCGCGGGGCCGGCGCCGGGGGCCCGCCGGCGGCTACGGCTTGAAGACGTTCTTGCCGAAATCCTCGAGCGCGGTCTTGAGGGCGCCCTCGATCTCGGCGTCGAGCACCTTCTTGGTCCGGATCCCCTCGAGCACCTGCGGATACCGGTCCTTGAGGAACCGGACCAGGTCCTCCTGGTACTTCGCGAGCGACTCGACCGGGAACTGGTCGACGTACCCGCGGGTGCCGGCGTAGATGACGACGACCTGCTCCTCGACCGGCATCGGCTGGTACTGCGGCTGCTTGAGCAGCTCGACCAGACGGGCGCCCCGGTTGAGCTGATCCCGGGTCGCCTTGTCGAGGTCGGAGCCGAACTGCGCGAACGCGGCGAGCTCGCGGTACTGCGCGAGGTCGAGGCGGAGCTTGCCGGCGACCGCCCGCATCGCCTTGATCTGCGCCGAGCCGCCGACGCGGGAGACCGAGATGCCGACGTTGATCGCCGGGCGCACGCCGGCGTAGAAGAGGTCGGTCTCGAGGAAGATCTGCCCGTCGGTGATCGAGATGACGTTCGTCGGGATGTAGGCCGACACGTCGCCGGCCTGCGTCTCGATGATCGGCAGCGCCGTCAGCGAGCCGCCGCCCCGCTCGTCGGACATCTTCGCCGCCCGCTCGAGGAGCCGGCTGTGGAGGTAGAAGACGTCGCCCGGATAGGCCTCGCGACCCGGCGGCCTCCGGAGGAGGAGCGAGAGCTGCCGGTAGGCGACGGCGTGCTTCGACAGGTCGTCGTACACGATGAGCGCGTGCTTGCCGTTGTCGCGGAAGTACTCGCCCATGCTGCAGCCGGCGTACGGCGCGAGGAACTGGAGCGGCGCCGGCTCGGAGGCGGGGGCCGAGACGACGATGGTGTAGTCCATCGCCCCGTAGTGCGTCAGCTTGTCGACGATCTGCGCGACGGTGGACTTCTTCTGGCCGATGGCGACGTAGATGCAGACGACGCCCTGGCCCTTCTGGTTGATGATCGTGTCGATCGCGACGGCCGTCTTGCCGGTCTGCCGGTCGCCGATGATCAGCTCGCGCTGGCCGCGGCCGATCGGGATCATGCCGTCGATCGCCTTGATGCCGGTCTGCAGCGGCTCCTTGACCGACTGGCGCGCCACGATGCCGGGAGCCTTGACCTCGACGTTGCGGAACTGCGTCGCGGCGATCGGGCCCTTGCCGTCGAGCGGCCGGCCGAGCGCGTCCACCACGCGGCCGATCAGCGCCTCGCCGATCGGCACCTGCACGATGCGGCCGGTGCGGCGCGCCTCGTCGCCCTCGCGGATCTTGAAGTCCTCGCCGAGGATGGCGACGCCGACGTTGTCCTCCTCGAGGTTGAGCACCATCCCCATGACCTGGCTCGCCGGGAACTCCACCAGCTCGCCGGCCATGACCTTCTCGAGGCCGTGGATGCGGGCGATGCCGTCGCCCACCGAGAGGACCGTGCCGGTCTCGGCGACCTCGACCTTCTTCTCGTAGTCGCGGATCTGCTGCTTGATGATCTGGCTGATCTCTTCCGCGCGCAGCTCAACCGCCATGTGTGGCGTCTCCTTCTGATCTACCGGATGGTGCTAACCGTTCGCGAGCCGCTGCCTGAGCACGTCGATCTGCGTCTTGATGCTCGCGTCGAGCACGAGACCGCCGACGCGCGCGACGGCGCCGCCGATGAGCGACGGGTCGACCCGCGTCGTGAGCCGCACCCGCTTGCCCGTCCACTTCGCGAGCTGCCCCTCGACCCGGGACACGGTCGCCGGATCGGCCTGGGTGGCCATGACGAGCAGCGCCTCGACCCGGCCGGCCGCCTTGTCGACGAGGGCGCGGTACTCGCGCAGGATGTCGGGCAGCACGACGAGCTTCCGCTTGTCCACGAGGAGGCAGAGGAGGTTCACGACGAGCGGCGCGACGCCGAGCCGGCCGGCCACCTCGCGCAGGATCCGCTTGCGCGCGTCCGCCTCGAAGACCGGGTTGGTGAGGACCATCTCGAGGTCGCGGCTCGCCGCGAGCGTGTCGGCGAAGCGCGTGAGGTCCTGCTCGAACCGCTCGAGCGCCCCCTCCTCCTGGGCGATCTCGAGGAGCGCGCGGGCGTAGCGCCGGGCGACCGTCTCGTTGGCCATGGCCTAGCCTCGTCCGTCGCCGGCCGACGCCGGCAGGCGGGTGATGAAGTCCTGGACGAGACGCGCGTGGTCGGCCGGCGTGAGGTCCCGCCTGATCGCCTGCTCGGCGAGGCTCGTGGCGAGGCGCGCCGCCTCCTCGCGCAGGAGGACGCGCGCCTTGGCCGTTTCCTGCGCCGCGGTCTGCTCGGCCGCGCGCCGGATCCGCTCGGCCGCGCGCTCGGCCTCGGCGAGGATGCGCGCCCGCTCCGCCTCCGCATCGGCCCGGTACTGCGCCTTGAGCGCCTCGATCTCCGCGTCGGCGCGCGCGAGGCGCTCGCGGTACTCGCGGGCCCGCGCCTCGGCGTCGGCCTTGAGGCGCGCCGCGTCCTCGATGGCGCGCGCGTAAGCGGCGCGCCGCTCCTCGAGCGCCGCCTTGACGCGCGGGCCGGCGAAGTAGACGAGCGCGCCGACGAGGATCGCGAAGTTGACGAGGTGGGCGACGAAGCCGCCGAAGGGGGTCTGGAAGAAGCCGCCGCCATGGCCGGCGGCGGCGGCCATCGCCTCGGTGGCGGGGAGGCCCACGGCGGCGAGCACGGCGAGCCCCGTGGACACCGTCCGGCCGAGGATCTTCTCGGCGATCGCGCGCGCCATCTCTCGCGCCTGCGCGCCGAGCATGCTGCGTGCCTGCTCGGTGGCGGCCGCGACGTCGCGCTCGATCTCACCGATGCGGCGCGCCGCGTCCTCGCGCGCCCGCTCGAGGATGGCCTGCTCCTCGTCGCTCGCCCGCTTGCGGGCCGCGGCGGTCTCGGCGTGGGCCTCGGCGCGCGCCGCGGCGATGCGCGCCTCGTAGGCCGCGAGCGCCCGGGCCGCCTCCTCCTCGAGCGCCTTTGCCTCGTCGACGGCGCCGTGCGTCTTCGCCTCGCGCTCGTCGAGGTAGCGCAGCATGGGGCGGAAGAGCACCGCGTTGAGGTACGCCATGAGGACCAGGAACGTGACCAGGATGATGCCGCTGTTCACGATCTCGGCGCCCCAGTTGACCCCCTGCATATGGTGGAACCTCCCTAGGGCGTCACGCCGCTCGCCGGGTGCTCCCTGTGCCCGGTGCCGAGCCACCGTCCGCCCATCGGGCGCCGCGACGGCGCGCGGCACGGAGCACGCGGCGAACCGCCGGCGACGGCCGGCGCCGGGGCGAGACTGACGATCAGGAGAATCGGAAGGGCGGTCCCGGGGACCGGCGGGCGCGGCGCGAACATGGACCCCCGGGGAACCCAAGCCGGTCTCGGAGGTGGACGGCTATCGCTGCGCCACGGATGCGGGGACCCGCCGGCCGGCGAGGCACGCGCGCCGCGCCTGCGACGGGCCCGGCCGCGAGAGCGAGCCTCTCCCCCCGAGAGATTGTGCAGACAGTAACAAGCTCACAAAGCCGGTGTCAAGGCGCGTGGGCGGCCGTCAGGCGTCGAGGCGCGTCGGCGCCTCCTCCACGCTCGGCAGGGCGGCGTCGCTCGGACGAGACGCGCCGCGCGAGGCGTCCGCCTCCCGAGCCCGCTCCATCTGGCACTGGCCGTCGAAGACCGAGCCTTCGTCGACGACGAGCACCGGCGTCGTGATGTTCCCGACGACGCGCGCCGGGGCGTGCATCTCGATGCGACTGCGGGCGACGATGTCGCCGACGATCGTCCC
>DATCKS010000550.1:0-1767 GCA_036562265.1 Thermodesulfobacteriota bacterium
GCCGAACGCGATCGGGCAGGAAAACGTCAAGGCCTGACCCCGGGTGGGGGAGGTCAGCGGTTGGCGAGGAACTCCGCCACCGCCTTCACCCCGGCGTCGGTATTGTCGGTGAAGAAGCCGTCGATGCCGGCCTCGAGGAAGGCGCGGATCTCGGCCTCGATGTCGCCGCGCGCGTTCGGGTCGGCGGAGCTTCGGAGGTTGGTCGGCAGGAACGTGTTCTCCGCGCGGAAGGTGTACGGGTGCACCACGAGGCCGGCGGCGTGCGCGTTCCGGACGAAGTCGGTGGCGTTGGCCGGGTCGAGGATACCCCCGACGCGCGGGATGACGTAGGACTTCTCCGGGCCGATGCCGTCGGCGTAGCGGGCGATCTCGTGCAGGCCGGCCGGAGTCGCCATCTGGCCATAGGTGAGGGTGCCGCCCGCGGCCACGACGTCGAACGGCCGGCTGTTCGCCCCGCCGAGGAGCTGCACGAGCGGGATCCTGGTCATGCGGCTCAGGTCCTTGAGGTTCGAGATCTCGAAGGACTGGATGAAGACCCGGTCGCGCTTCCCCTCGTACCCGTTCTTGTGGAGGATGCGCACGAGCGGCTCCTCCATCGAGAGCCCCAGGCTGTCGAAGTAGGTCGGGTGCTTGGTCTCGGGGTAGATGCCGATCTTCCGGCCGGTCGCCTTCTCGAGCGCCTTGACCAGGTCGATCACCTCCTGGAGCGTCGGGATCTCGAACTGGCCGTCGAGGCGCGCGTTGCCCGGGCGCGTCGCGGGGACCCGCTCCTTGGCAAGGGCATTCTCACGGTACGTGGTACCGGTGACGGAGACGACAACGGGGCTTGAAGAAATCATGACACGGCGGGCGCTACCATGAGAAGCATGCAGCCTCTCGATGCCATCCGGGAGACCGGCGTCGTCGCGATCGTGCGCCACGTCCCCGCGGACCGAATCGGACCGCTCGCGCGCGCCCTGCAGGCGGGCGGCGTGCGCGCCATCGAGGTCACGCTCAACACCGAAGGGGCCCTCGAGGCCATCGCTCGCCTCGCCGCGGAGCGTCCTGCGGATGTGGCGATCGGGGCCGGCACCGTGATGACGGCGGGAGAGGTCGCCTCGGCCGTCGGCGCAGGCGCCACCTTCATCGTCTGCCCGCACACCGACGACGAGGTCATCGCCGCCGCGCGCGAGCGCGGCGTACCGGTGATCCCGGGCGCCTACACGCCGAGCGAGATCGTCCGCGCCTGGCGCGCCGGCGCGGCGATGGTGAAGCTCTTCCCCGCCTCGAACGGCGGCCCGAAGTACCTGCGCGAGGTCCGGGCGCCGCTCGCCGACATCCCGATCGTGCCGACCGGCGGAGTCGGTCTCGACACCGCCGCCGACTTCGTGCGGGCCGGGGCGGTGGCGATCGGCCTCGGTTCGGCGCTCACGCCGAGGGACCGGATCGCCGCGGGCGACTGGCAGGCGATCACCGACCTCGCCGCCCGCTTCGTGGCGGCGGTGCGCGAGGGACGGGCGGGCTCGTCGCGCGCCTAACCGACGACGCGTCCGATCGCGTCCTCGAGCAGGCGGGTGAAGCGGTTCGGGGCGTCCGGCATCGGGTAGTGGCTCACGCCCGGCATGACGATGAGGTCGAACCGGGGCGCGTAGCGGCGGGCCGCCTCGAGGTCGGTCGGAAAGGGGTCGCCGTCGATGGCGACGATCGCCGCGCGACCTCGAGCGCGACGAGCCCGCTCATGGAGTGGCCGACGAGCACGACGCGGGAAAGTCCCAGCGCGTCGACCAC
>DATCKS010000553.1:0-2262 GCA_036562265.1 Thermodesulfobacteriota bacterium
ACGGCCGTCGCCCGGCTCGCCTCGACCAGCCGGCCGACGATGCGCTCCTCGCGCGGGTAGACGACGGCGCCGTCGGGGCGGATGTGGTCGAGGAAGCGGGCCTTCGCCTCGACGTAGCGCCGGAAGGAGCCGTGGTAGTCCGCGTGCTCGAGGGGCGCGATGCAGGTGAAGACGCCGAGGGCGAAGTCGAGGCCGTGGATGCGGTCCTGGACGAGCCCCTGGCTGGTCACCTCCATGGCGCATACGGTGCACCCGGCCGCGACGACGCGGGCAAGGGCGTCGTGCAGCGCGAGGGGGTCGGGCGTCGTGAGGTGCTGCGGCTCGTGCGGCTGGCCGGGGAGTCGCATCCCGAGGAAGTCCGAGCCGATGATCCCGGCGCACACGCCGGCCCGGCCCAGAATCGCGTCGATCATGTTCAGCGTCCCGGTCTTGCCGAACGATCCCGTGATCCCGACCAGGCACAGGCGGCGGCCAGGCCAGTCGTGCCAGGCGGCAGCCAGCTCGGCGAGGGCGCGGCGGGTGTCGAGGACGCGGACCGCGGGCACGGCCACATCGACGGCGGCGCCGTCCTCGACGACCACCGCCGCCGCGCCTCGCCGCACCGCCGCCCCCACGTGGAGGTGGCCATCGGTCTTGTGGCCGCGGAGCGCCACGAAGAGGTCGCCCGGCTCGACCTCCCTGGCATCGAACACGATGCGCCGCACGTGCACCCCTTCCGCCTCGCCGGCCGACGTGACGCCGCTCAGCTCGCGGACCAGGGAGGCGAGGGGGCGGGGCCGGTCGGTTCGCATCGCTCACCTCCCGGCCGGCGGCGCGGTCGCCGGGACCGCGAGCGTGTCGGCCGCCGGCCTCGCCAGCGTGTCGCGCGTCGGCATCGCCAGCGTGGTGTCGGCCGCCGGGATCGCGAGCGTGTCGGCCGCGACACGGTGGGCGCGGCTCCGCAGGCGCGGCCGCGGCGTGCCGCACGCGACGTCGCGAACGGTTGTCGCAAGGAAGTAGTCGCTGCGCCCGGCGCCCTCGAAGTCGCAGTCGGGGCCGTAGACCCTGCCGTCGTCGTCGATCCGCAGCTCGAGCACCGACGGCGGCGGCTGCCAGCCCGGCTCGCCGGGCGGCGCGATGCGTCGCATGATCCGGCCCCAGAGGCGCGGCGCGACCCGGTCGCCCGCGGCGCCCTCGATGATCGGGCGCGGCATGTCGAAGCCGATCCAGACGACGCCGACCAGGCTCGGCGTGTACCCGACGAACCAGTAGTCGACGGAGTTGTTGGTGGTGCCGGTCTTCCCCGCCGCAGGGCCGCGGTACCCCGCAAGCCGCACGGCGACGCCGGTGCCCCGGTCCACAACGTCGCGCAGGATGTCCGTGACGAGGAAGGCGACGCCGGGGTCGAGCACGACCTCGACGCGCGGGTCCCGACGCCAGATCTCGGCGCCGTCGTCGTCCCTCACGACGGACACGATGCGCGGCTCCGGGCGGCGGCCCAGGGTGGCGAACGCGGCGTACGCGGCGGCCAGCTCGAGCGGCGTCGCCTCCTTGATCCCGAGGGCGAGCGCGGGGACGTGCGGGAACGGGCCGCGCAGCCCGAGCCGTTCCGCGACCTCGGCGACGCGGCCCAGGCCGACGGCCTCGGCCAGACGGATCGTCGCCACGTTGCTCGAGACGACGAGGGCGTCCCGGAGCGAGATCGACTCCGCGTAGCGGCCGTCGTAGTTGCGCGGCGCCCAAACGCGACCGCCGCCGAGGTCCCGGCGGATCGGCGAGTCGTCGAGCTGGTCCGCCGGCGAGTAGCCGGCCATGATGGCGGCGGCGTAGATGAACGGCTTGAACGTGCTGGCCGGCTGGCGCCATGCTCCGACGGCGCGGTTGAAGCGGGAATGCGAGAAGTCCCGGCCGCCGACCATGGCGAGGACGTCGCCCGTCGCGGCGTCGAGGACCAGGACCGCGCCCTGCAGGTACGGCGTGCCGTCGGGGCGGCCGGCCGCGGTGTCGTCGTAGACCGGATGCTCCCACGAGCCGTAGCGCCCGGCCTCGATCTCGGCGAGGAGCCGCTTGAGCTCGGCCTCGGCGACGGACTGCACGTTCGCGTCGAGGGTCGTGTGGATCGAGTAGCCCTCGGAGTAGAGCGCGTCGCCGATCTCGCGCTCCATGTAGTTCCGGACCTCCTCGACGAAGTACGGCGCGAGGTCGCCGGCGTCGGCCGTGGCTTCGGCGGTCACGAGCGGCGCGTCGTCCGCGGCGTTCGCCTCGTCCTCCGTGATCACCCCC
>DATCKS010000022.1:0-3969 GCA_036562265.1 Thermodesulfobacteriota bacterium
GACCACCTCGACCCGAACGCGTCGGCACGTGAACGCCCCCCGCGCGGACGTCTATCGGGCGCTGCTCGATCCGCAGGCGGTCGCCAGGTGGAAGGTTCCCACGGGCATGACCTGCCACGTGCACGCCTTCGACGCCCGCGAAGGAGGCTCGTTCCGGCGCTTCGTGAGGCTCGTGCCGAAACGGTGACGATCACGCTCGCCGATGCGGGCGGGGGCACGGACGTGCTCGCCGTACACGAGGGCGTGCCGCCGGGCGTCTCGCCGGCCGACAACGAGGCCGGCTGGCGGGAGGGGCTCGACAAGCTCGCGGCGCTCGTCGAGGCGGGCCGGAGCGCGTAGCGCCAGGTGGCGCGCCACGCGACTTCGCGCTACACGGATCTGGCACGGCTCGTGAGGAATTCGAGACGCACCGCGACGCGGTCGCCGCAACCGCCGGGCCGGGACTCGTGGAGGCTCACGAAGGAGGTCGGTCGTGCTGGGGTCGCGCGAGCGAGGCATCACGGTTTCGGACCCGCCCTGGGCGGCGGACCTCCTCGGCAGCACCCGATGGGCCTGGCTCTGGCTCGTCGTGAGGCTCTACGTCGGCTACGCCTGGCTCTCGGCGGGCTGGGGCAAGCTGGGCAACCCGGCCTGGGGCGAAACGGGCGCCTACCTCCGGACCTTCTGGGAGCGCGCCGTCCAGGTCCCGGCGCCGCCCGCCCGGCCGCCGATCGCCTTCGACTGGTACCGGGCGTTCATCCAGGCGCTGCTCGACGGGGGTCACTACACCTGGATGGCCAAGCTGATCGTCGCGGGAGAGATCGTGATCGGCGTCCTGCTGATCCTCGGCGCCTTCACCGGCATCGCGGCGTTCCTCGGCGGCTTCATGAACTGGAACTTCATGATGGCGGGGACGGCCAGCATCAACCCGGTCCTGTTCACGCTCTCGATTCTCCTGATCCTGGCCTGGAAGACCGCCGGCTGGTGGGGACTCGACCGCTGGCTCCTCCCCCTGCTGGGCACGCCGTGGCAACCGGGCAGGATCCTCGCCCGCACGCCCTGACTGGGGCGCACGTGGGAGACGTCTTCACGGTGGCATCGGGCTTCGGCCTGCGGCTCGTTCCCAGAGCGGCGCCCTATCGGTTCACCCTGAGTCCGGTCCCTCCGGGCATCGACGTGGAGCGCGCGACGGCCGACCGGTGGCTCTTCGCGCGGATCGTGCCGGAGTCGGGGGGCTACCGCAGCGAACTCGACGAGCACACCGCGTCGCTCGCGGACCTGGTGGACGTGCAGCCGGGGCCGGACGTTCGCCAGTGGTGGGCGGAGACCTCCCGCTTCCGGATCCCCATGCTCCCGGGCTGGACGCTGCAGGCGTCCGGCGAACCGAGTGCGCCGATCGTTTTCGACCTCCTCGGCCCTCAGGGGATGCTCGTCTACGTGCAGACTCCCGCGAGTCTCCCGGACCTCGCGGAGATGGCCGGACCGGGCCAGCAGGTCGTGGCCTCCGGCGATGGTCCCCGCTCCCGGTGGGTGGAGGTCCGGTACGTGTACGGCGGCGAGCCGTGGGCCCAGCGGCACCACGTGGTGCAGGTCGGCTCGCTGGGCCTCGTGGTAACCGCGCAGAGCCACGTGACGCGCATGGCGGCCGCGCTCCGGGCGCAGGAGGCGCTCGTCGAGGCGCTGGCGCCGGCGGGCGAGGCGTGAGATGACGAGGGCCGGCCGGAGGCGAGCGTCGCGTTGACGGCAACGCCGTGGGAGGTGTTCCGGGGGACCGCTCGGGAGCGACCGGCGTGAGCATTCGCCCGGCAGCCTCGGCCGACTGCGAGGCGCTGACCCGCATCGTGCGGACCTCGCGAGCGTACGAGGGGGAGTATCGGCGCATCGTGGCGGACGTCTCCATCACCGACGAGACGCTCCGGCGTAACGTCGTGCGCGTCTACGACGCCGGCGGCCGGGTCCTCGGCTTCTACAGCCTGACGTGCCGGCCGCACGAGGCGGAGCTGGACCTCATGTTCGTGGCCGACGATGCCGGGGGCGCGGGGATCGGCCGGGCGCTGTTCGCGGACATGGCGCAGGTGGCGAAGGCGCGAGGCTACCCGGGGGTCGTGATCGTGAGCCACCCGCCGTCCGTGGGGTTCTACGAGCGGATGGGGGCCCGCCGGGTGGGCGTGAAGCCGCCGGGCGGCAACGCGACCTGGGAGCGGCCGCGGCTCTGGTACGAACTCTCGGGAGAGCGCCTTCCGCAACGGTAGGCCGGCAGGACCCGAGGTGCGCGGGGTGTTCCGGCTGAGGTTTCCGCAGAAGGA
This sequence comes from Thermodesulfobacteriota bacterium, assembly GCA_036562265.1. GTDB lineage: Bacteria > DASVDK01 > DASVDK01 > DASVDK01 > DASVDK01 > DASVDK01. The sequence continues at coordinate 2,286 of DATCKS010000022.1, forward strand.
GATCGCGCTCTGGTCGCTCGGCTTCTCGAGGCCGCCGGCCTACACGGTCGACTTCTGGCTCGCCTATACTCGCTTCATGCGCGACCTCGCGGCCGCCTCCGGCCACTCGATGCGGGAGCTGGACCGCGCGCTGTGGCAGTACTCGAAGGAGAACCAGCCTGGTGCTCGACCATGACTGACGCGGGCGCGCGCGTCGAGGTGAAGGTCCTCGGCGGCGGCGCAGTCAAGGCGGTGATCACGGAACTGGCCGAGGCGTTCCGGCAGGAGACCGGGCACGCGGTCGCGACGGCCTTCGCGCCGATGGGGGTCGTCCGGCAGCGGCTCTCGGCCGGCGAGCCGGCCGACGTCGTGATCATGACCGACGCCCTGATCGAGGAGCTGGTCCGCGAGGGCGTGATCGCGCCGGGAACGCGCGTCGACATCGCGCGGACGGGGGTCGGCGTCGGGGTCCGGGAGGGGGCGCCCATGCCCGACATCTCGACCCCCGAGGCGTTCAGGCGAACGCTCCTCGCGGCGACGTCGATCGCCTACGTCGACCCGGCCCAGGGCGCCACGAGCGCGGTCCACTTCGCGGCGGTGCTCGAGCGGCTCGGCATCGCCGACGCGGTGAAGGGCAAGAGCCGGCTCCTGCCGGGCGGCTTCGCGGCCGAGGCGGTCGCCGAGGGGACGGCCGAGCTGGTCGTCCACCAGATCAGCGAGATCCTCCCCGTGAGAGGGGTGACGCTCGTCGGCCCGCTGCCGCGCGACCTCCAGAAGGTCACGACCTACTCGGCGGCCGTGGCGGCCCGGAGCGCGGCGCCGGAGGCGGCCCGGGCCTTCATCGCCTTCGTCGCGCGTCCGGCCTTCAAGGGGCGGTTCGCCGAGGCCGGCCTCGACTACCGGGAAGCGGCGGCGTAGCGTGACGGGCGCCGGCGCCGAGACCGGTGACACCGGTTCGCCGCCCGGCGACCGCCAGCTCTCCGCCTCTCGCGTCCCGCCGACGCCGGAGGAGGCGCTCCATGACGCGGTGCGCCACAGCCCGGCTTCCCCGGCGCCCGACCTCGCCGCTCGCGCCTCCCATGGGCCGCCCCGGGCTCCAGTGGCCTCCCGCCCGGCCGGGCGATACCATCTCGCCGTGACCGGCGTCGGCCCCGAGGAGCGATCCCTCGGCAGGCTCCGCCGATGTCTTCCAACATCAGGAGGTTCCGAAGGATGGCTGGCCCCCTCCCGGCACACTGGGCGCCCTACCTGCAGAGCGTGCTCCGCATCGTCGCCGCGTTCTCCTTCATGACGCACGGCACCCAGAAGCTCTTCGCGGCACCCGTATCCCAGCCGCGAGAGCCGGTCGATCTCGTGTCGCTGATGGGACTTGCGGGCATCCTCGAGGTCTTTGGCGGCCTGCTCCTGCTCATCGGGCTCTTCACGAGGCCGGTGGCCTTCATCCTCGCGGGCGAGATGGCGGTGGCCTACTTCATGGCCCACTTCCCGCGGAGCTTCTGGCCGGTGCTGAACAACGGCGAGCCGGCCATGCTCTTCTGCTTCATCTGGCTCTTCCTCGCGGCCGCGGGTCCCGGCCCGTGGAGCGTCGACGCGGCGCGGCGCGGATCGGCCGCGGCGTGACCGCGAGGCGGGTGATGGTCGTGACGGGCGGTAGCCGCGGCATCGGCGCGGCGACCGCCCGTCTGGCGGCGAGTCGGGGCTACGC
>DATCKS010000033.1:0-3864 GCA_036562265.1 Thermodesulfobacteriota bacterium
GCCTGGAGGAGCCCGATGACCCGGTCGGCGTCGCGGATGGCCGCGACCTCCGGCGTCGTGACCACGAGCGCCTCGTCCGCCCCGGCGATGGAGTTGCGGAACCCCTGCTCGATGCCTGCCGGGCAGTCGATGAGGATGTAATCGAACTCCTCGCGCATGTCGTCGAGGAGCGCCTTCATCTGCGCCGGCGAAACCGCGTCCTTCTCGTCGGTCTGCGACGCGGGCAGGAGGTGGAGCGTCTGCGCTCGCCGGTCCTTGATGAGCGCCTTGCGGTAGTGGCACTTGCCCTGGGTGACGTCGACCAGGGTGAAGACGATCCGGTTCTCCAGGCCCATGATGACGTCGAGGTTGCGCAGGCCGATGTCCGCGTCGATCACGCAGACCTTCCGGCCGCGCACGGCGAGGGCCATGCCGAGGTTGGCCGTCGTCGTCGTCTTGCCGACGCCGCCCTTGCCGGACGTCACGACGAACACCTTCTTCTCCCCCGGCCGCGAGGGCGAGACCCCGTGCCCGTTGCCGTTCGCGGTCTCGGGCCCCTTCACGGCCGCCGCGTCCGTATCGTTCGCCATCGACTCTCCTTCCCCTCGCGGCGCCTAGAGGCGGCCGCGGAAGGCCTCCACCACGATCGTGTCGCCCTCCACGCGGGCGATCTCCGGCATCTGGGGTTCCCTGGCGTCGCGCCGGACCGGACCCTCGCTCCCCCGGGAGATCACCGGGCCGATCCGTAGCTGGGGCGGCTGGATGCCGAGCGCCACGATGACCGCGGTCCGATCACCGGAGGCCCCGGCGTGCGCAAGGCCCCGGAGCGCCCCGAAGACCACGATGTCGCCCCCCGCCACGACCTCCGCCCCGGAGTTGACGTCCCCCAGGACCAGGACGTGGCCCGGGAACTCGATGCGCTGCCCGCTGCGCAGGGTCTGGCGGACCGTGAGGGTGTCGGCGACCGGGCTCGTGCCGCCGCTCGGCTCCGCGCGCTCGGCCGATCGCGCCGGCTCGCCCCTCGCCGCCGGCTCGCGCGTCGGCTCCGCCTGCCTGGCGCCGTCGCGCCCCCCCGGCACGACCCGCACGTTCGGACCGCCCGGCGCCTGCGCGGCGTCGGCCGTACGGTATCCCCCCGGCGTCCCGCTCACCTTGAGCCCGAGCCGCTCCGCCGCCGTTCGGGTCCCGGGCAGGTCGGCGTGCACCTGCGCGATCATGAGCCGGTGCCGCTCGACCAGGAGGTCGCGCAGCGCCATGAAGTCGCGCGAGCCGAGCTCCCGTCGCCCGATGTGGAGCGTGACCGGGGCCCCGTTGAAGAACGCGTTCGACCGCTCGAGGCTGTGCGCGAGGTCGGCGAGCAGGTCGGCGAAGGGTCCGTCCTCGTCGAAGAAGATGCCGATGCCGGTGCGGTAGCCCTTGATGACGACTCGCTTGTCGAGCTTCGGGAGATCGATCTGCAAGAGCGCCCTTCCGTGACCGCGTTGGGTGGGCTCGGAGTTGGCCGGTACTATACGGTCCCGTCTCGCGCGCCGTCAAGGAGGAGCGACGCGATCCTCGAAGTTTCCCGGCCGCGCGACGGGCCGCGCTAGCATGCGGCCATGGACCTCCTCGCCGTCGTCGCGGTCGCCAGGGAGGTCGACGAGGTCCTGCGGGGGGCGATCCTCTCCCGCGTCGTCCAGACCGCGCCGGAGACGCTGGTCCTCGAGTGGTGGGCCGGGGGCCGGGGCGAGCGGCGCCTCGTCGTCTCGGCCGAGCCCGACGCCCCGCGGCTCCACCTGACCGCGCTCGCCCCCTCCGCCCTCCGCGAAGTGCCCCCGCCCCACGGCGGTCCTCCTCGTTTCGCGGCCTTCCTGCGGGCGCACACCAGGGGGATGCGCCTCCTCGAGGTGCGGCACGCCGAGACCGACCGCGTCGTGACGCTCAGGCTCGGGCGCCCCGGCGCCGAGGGGGAGCGGCTCGACCTGATCGTCGAGATCCTCGGCCCCCAGGCGCAGGTGGTCGCGGTGGGAGCGGACGGGCGGGTGCGGGAGACGCTGCGGCGCGCCGCGGGGGCCGGCGGCCGCACGCTCGCGCCCGGCACGCCCTACGCCCCGCCGCCGCCCGGCGTAAGGCGTCCGTTCGCCGAACTGCCCGAGGCCGTCGCCGCGCTCGCGGCGCGCGGCGAGCGCGGCCCCGCGCCGCTCGGCCGAATGGTGGCCGGCGTCACGCCGGCGCTCGTCGCGCACCTGGCCGCCGCGGCCGCCGGCGACCCCGCCCGCCTGGCGGCGGCCGCCCAGGCGCTGGCCGCGCACCTGGCCGAGGGGCGGTTCGAACCGCGCGTCTACCGGCGCCAGGGGGCGCCGCCGCTGCTTGCGATGGCGCCGCTCGCCCACCTCGAGGGGGCGCCCGACGTCGAGACGGAGCGGTTCGCTTCTCCCTCGGCCGCCGTCGAGCGCTGGGCCGCGTCGCCGGAGGAGCGGCTCGCCCGGCGGGCCGCCCCGCTGCGGGCCCGCCTCCTCAAGGCGCGCGATCGGCTCGTCCGGCGGCTTGCGGCGCTCGATCGGGACCGCGCGAACCTCGAGGCGGCGAGCGCGGCGCGCCGCCTGGCCGACCTCCTTGCCGCGCAGCGTCACCGCCTCGCCCGCGGACGGCGGGAAGCGCGGGTCGTCGACCTCTTCGACCCCGAGGGGCGCGAGATCACCGTCCCGCTCGACCCCGCGCTCGATCCGCAGGCCAACATCGAGGCGCTCTACGCGCGGGCTCGCAAGGCGGAGCGCGGCGCCGACGCCGTGGCCGCCCGCCGCGCCGAGACCGAGGCCGAACTGGCCTGGCTCGACGCGACGCTCTTCACGCTCGAGGCCGCGGACTCGGCCGACGACCTCGACGCGATCGAAGCGGAGATCGAGGAGTACGGCGGCCAGGGTCCTGGGCAACGCGCAGGCAGAGCAACCGCTCGGCACGCACACCCCACGGCGCGGAAGGCTCCGCGGGGATCCCGCGCGAGCGCCGAACCGCGCGTCCGGCGCTTCCGAACGTCCGACGGCTACGAGGTCGTCGCCGGCACGACCAACGTCTCGAACGACTACGTCTCGACGCGGCTCGCCCGTCCCGACGACCTCTGGCTGCACGCCGAGGGCTACCCGGGTGCGCACGTGCTCATCCGTCGCGCCGGCCGCGGCGAGATCCCCGAGCGGAGCATCCTCGAGGCCGCGGCCATCGCCGCGTACTACAGCAAGGCTCGCGCGGCCGGGAAGGTGTCGGTCCACGTCGCGCCCGCTTCGGCGGTCAGGAAGCCGCGAGGCGCCCGTCCCGGCCTCGTCACGCTCGGCGGCGGCCACCGCAGCGTCGTCGTCGCGCCCGATCCGGCGCTGATCGCGCGGCTCGCTACAATCCCGGCGCCATGATCCGAGCCGTCTGCCTCGACCTCTGGAACACGCTCTTCTGGGACACGCCCGAGATGGAGGCGGTGCGGACCGCGCGCCGCTTCGAGGGGATCCTCGCCACGCTGGCCGAGGCGGGCCATCCCGTCGAGCGGAGCGCCCTCGAGACGGCCTACTCGGCCTGCGGTCGCACGATGCAGGCGGTCCAGTCGCAGCACCTCGACCTGCCGATCCACAGGCAGGTGGCGACCTTCCTCGAGTGCCTCGACCCGGCGCTGCCGGCCGCGCTCTCGCCGGACGCCTTCGAGGCGGTCGTGGCGCACTACGCCGACGTGATCGTCGACATCCCGCCCCGGCTCGTCGACGGCGCGCAGGCGCTGCTGCCGGCCCTCAAGTCGGCCGGCTACCGCGTGGCCCTCGTCTCGAACACCGGGCGGTCGCCGGGACGGTCGCTTCGCCGCGTGCTCGACCAGGCCGGCCTCCTCCGGCACTTCGACGTGCTGACCTTCTCCGACGAGGGCGAGGC
>DATCKS010000069.1:0-6763 GCA_036562265.1 Thermodesulfobacteriota bacterium
CCCCTTCGGTCGCGCCGCCGACTCCGAGAAAGGACTGGACGATTTACCGCTCACGCCCTCCGCTCCTTCGTCTGTCGTCCGGGTGCGCGGTCACCCTAGACGTGATGGTCGACACTGTCAAGAGTGTATGGAAATCAGGCACATGCCGCCCGGCTGCGGCGGGGCGGGCCGGGGTGCGGGCGGCCTTGCGCCGCCCGCCGCGCGGCCGCCTAGCTCGCCGTGCTGAGCCCGATCTCGTAGCCGAGCCGGGTGGAGATCTCGGCTCCCGCGCGCTTCACGAGCGGCACGAGTTCCTTCTCGATCCGCTCGTCGGTCAGGCGCGAGGCCGGCCCGCTCACCGTGATCCCGCCGACGACGCGCCGCGTGTAGTCCCGGATCGGGGCCGCGATGCACTTGACGTCCGGCTCGAACTCACGGTTGTCGACGGCGTACCCCTGCTCGGCGACCTCCTTGAGGTGCTTGATGAGCTTGCTCACGTCGGTGATCGTGTTCTCCGTGTAGCGCTTCAGCTCCTTCGTGCCGAGCATCTGCTCGACCTCTTCCTCGCTGTCGTAGGCCAGCTGCACCTTGCCGAGCGCCGTGCAGTAGACCGGCAGCCGCGCGCCGACGCGGCTCACGACGCGAACCGTCTGCTTGGCCTCGACGACGTCGAGGTAGACGGCGTAGTTCTCGCGGACGATCCCGACGTAGGTCGTCTCGTTGACCTGGTCGACGAGGTTCTCCATCACCGGCCGCGCCTGCCTGAGGAGGCCCATCTGGTTGATGAACGTCTGACCGAGTTCGAGGCTCTTGAGCCCCAGCCGGTAGTTCTCGGTGGCCTTGTTCTGCTCGATGTAGCCGCGCGACTCGAGCGTCGCGAGCAGGCGGAACACGTTGTTCTTGTGGAGCTTGAGCTTCTTCGACAGCTCCGTCACACCAAGCTCGTCCGTGTCGCCGCGGAACTCCTCGAGCAGGTCCAGCGCGTGCGAGACCGACTGGATGATGTAATCCGACTTGTCCTTCTTCGCCACGTTCCCAAACTCCCTTTCTACGTGCCGACCGCGTGCCCATCGGCGTACGCTGGCCGGCAGCGCCGCCCGACGGCGGCCTCCCGGTAGCATGAAATCCTCTCTCGCGCTCACTGCAACGCCCTTCCACGACCGCGGCGCTCCCGCGCGACGGCGTCGTCGCCTTCCCGCGCCTCGTCCGGAGCGTGAACGGCGTGTCGTCGACGCAGGTCGGGCAGGTCGGGCCGGATCGCCTGACGACCCCCAGGGCGGCCGATGGCCTCGAGGACCGCTCCGGGCGCCGAGGTCAGGCCGGCCTGTACGGGCCGCCTATAGGTCCCTTCCTTCCCCGACGTGCGCAAACGCCACCATCGTAGCCGCGCAAGGGCCGCTCGTGAAGGACAGAACAAGACGAGCGAATTGTAATATGCCGTCTTACTCCGTCAAGGGGATTCTGGCCTGAAGTTCCGGATACAGTGATCGTATTCTTTGGAAGCTCTCGCCGTCACTTCGGTTCCGTGTTTGGCTGCAGCTGAGAGGCTGATTCTAGTCCGGCCTGGCGAGGGCCTCGTCCAGGCGGGCGAACTCGGCCAGCCCGAGCGTCTCGCCGCGGCGCCGGCCGTCGATGCCGGCCTCGGCCAGGCGCGCCGACAGGGCCTGCGGGGACGCCGGCCCGAGCCCGGCGGCCCTGAGGGCGTTGGCGAGCGTCTTGCGCCGCTGGGCGAAGGCGGCGCGCACGACCCGCCGGAAGCGGGCCTCGTCCCCGATCGCCACGGCGGGCGCCGGGCGCGGCGTGAGGACCAGGACGCTCGACTCGACGGCCGGCGGCGGCCGGAAGGCGGCCGGCGGCACGTGGAAGGCGACGCGGATGTCGAGGTGGAGCTGGGCGAGGACCGAGAGGGCACCGTAGGCCGCACTGCCCGGCGCGGCGGCGAGCCGTTCCCCGAACTCCCGCTGGACCATGAGGACCATGCGCGCGATGGACCGGCGTGCGTCGATCAGGGCGAAGAGCAGCGGGCTCGAGATGTTGTACGGAAGGTTGCCGACCACGACGGGCCGGCCGCCCATCCGCTCGGCCAGCGCGGGGAGGTCGACCCGGAGGATGTCCGCCTCGAGGATCTCTACGCGGTCGCTCCCGGCATACGCCTCGCGCAGGCGGGCGGCAAGGTCGCGGTCGATCTCGACGGCCAGGAGCCGACCGGCCCGAGCGGCGAGACGCCGGGTGAGCGCGCCGGTCCCCGCCCCGATCTCGATCACCGAGTCGTCCGGGCCGATCGCCGCCGTCTCGACGATGCGGTCGAGGACGCCGGGGTCGCGCAGGAAGTGCTGGCCGAAGCGTTTCCGCGGCCGGTGCTCCAACCGGGCCACGGCCGTCCCTACCGCCCGTCGGGCGGCCGGGCGGGCTCTCGCGGGGCGGCAGCCGCGGCCCTCGCCTCGTCGAGCGCCTGGCTCACGCGCGCCTGGTCGGGCCCCGGCGGCAGGAGCGCGACCGCGCGCTCGAGGGTACCGACGGCGGCCGGATAGTCCTTGAGGGCGTAGAGCTGGACCTGCCCCTTCCACCAGAGCGCCTCGACGTGGCTCGGGTCGCGCGCGAGCACCCGGTCGAAGGTGGCCACCGCCTCCGTGAAGCTCCCCGACTCGGCCAGGATCATCCCGAGCCCGGTGAGCGCGTCGGTGTTCCCGGCGTCGACCTCGAGCGCGCGCTTGAAGTAGTCGATCGCCTGCGGGAGGTCGCCGCGCTGGACGTTGAGCCGCCCGAGGCCGACCAGCGCCTCGACGTCCCTCGGGTTCGCCTCGAGACGCGCCCGCAACTGCTGCACCATCTCCATGATCGGCGCCGGCATGCCGGGCTGCCCCTCGCCCGCCACGCGGGCAGTCGGGTCGGAGCGGCCCCACGTGGCGGCGAGATAGCCGCCGGCCACCCCCACGACGAGGAGGAGCGCCGCGCCGGCGGCCAGGACGAGCGAGCCCGGCCGGCCGCCAGCCGCTGCCGGCGCCGGACGCGTCTTCGCCCGCGCCGAGGACGATGGTCCCCCGGCCGAGCCGGACAGCGCCGCCACGCCTTCGGGCCCGAGCGCCGCCTCGAGCGCGTCGACCCGCTCGATGAGGGCGAGGGCGCGCGCCTCGTCCCGTCGCTTGAGTTCGAGGTAGTCCGCTTCGGAGAGCACCCCCGCCGTGTAGTCGGCCTCGAGGGCGATCAGGTCCTCGAGGACGGCCCGCTTCTCGTCGCGCGCGCGGACGAGCCGGGCGACGAGGTCGTCCCCCTCCTCGCGCGGCCCGGCGGTCGCCGGCGTCGCCGGCTCCGGCCGGCTCCGGACGAGGGGGGCGAGGACGGCCGCGAGGGCCGCGGCGACGATGAGCGTGGCAAGGAGCAGGGTCATGGCCGGTTCACGGTCTGAGGCGCGCGAGTTCCTCGGCCAGCCGGTCGCGAGCGGCCGAACGGGGCGGTGCCCCCGCCTCGTCGCCTCCCGGCACGGACCCCGTGCCGCCCGCCTCGGACGAGGGGGCATCCGATTCGGCCGAGGACGCCATGGCCGTCCTCCCGTTTCGCACCCATCGCCTGGCGGTCAGGAGCACGGCGACGATGCCGATCCCGATCCCGACGAACGGCAGCCCCCAGGCGAGCAGGTTGAAGCCGCGCCGCGGCGGCGCGAGGAGGACCCATTCCCCGTACCGGCTCACGAAGTAGGCCAGGATCTCCTCGTCGCTCTTGCCGGCGCGGACCTGCTCGAGGACCAGGGCGCGCATCTGCTGCGCCGTGGTGGAGGGCGAGTCGGCCACCGACAGCGCCTGGCAGACCACGCACCGGAGTTGCGCCGAGATCTCCTGGACGCGCCGCGCCTCGGCCTCGGTCGGCGGAGGCGAGGTCGCGCTCCCCGGCTGGACCGGCGCAGACGGCTCGGCGGCCGACGCCCCGCCCACCGCCGGCGCCGCGACGAGCACGAGCGCAAGGAGGCTAGCTGCGAGTGAGCGCACGGAGCGTCTCCTCGAGCGCCTCGGCGTTCACGGCGCCGACGATCTTCCTGGCGACCCGTCCCTCGCGGTCGATGAAGAACGTCTCGGGCACGCCGTAGACGCCGTAGTCGATCACCGTCCGGCCGTCGCGGTCGGCGAGGTTCGGGAAGGTGAAGCTGAAGCGCTGCACGAACTCGCGCGCCCGCTCGTCGGTGTCCTGCATGTTGATGCCGACGAAGGTGACCCCCCGCTCCCTCCACCGGCGCCAGCCGGCCTCGAGCACCGGCGCCTCCTCGTAGCAGGCCGGATAGCACCAGGACGCCCAGAAGTTCACGACGACGACCCGGCCCTCGAGGTCGGCCAGCGAGAGCGGCTCGCCCGTGTCGAGGCGCGGCAGCGTGAAGCCGGGTGCCGGGCGGTCGATCAGCGGCGACGGGATGTCCCGCGGGTTGACGCGGAACCCGTACGCCAGAAGCGCGATGACCGGCAGCGCCGAGAGCGGGATCAGCCAGCGAAGCCGGCGGAAGGCGAGCGCGCTCACTCGGGCCGTCCTCGGGCCACCGCGCCGAGTTGCCCGAGCGCCGCGGGCGCCACGGCGTGGGCCGGTTTGCGGTCGGGGAACACCGCGAGGACGGTCCCCAGCGTGAGGACCACCCCGCCGATCCAGATCCACATGACGAGCGGGTTCAGCAGCATGCGTATGGTCACGTGCGAGCCGTCCGGCGCCACGTCCCCCAGGATGAGGTAGAGGTCGTGGCTCGGCCGCTCGCGGACGGCCACCGTGGTCGTCGGCTCCTGGCGCCCCTCGTAGAAGTTCTTGGCCGGCACGTACGTCCCGAGCGACCGGCCGTCGCGCGACACGTCGAGGCGGGCCCCGATCACCAGCCGATGCGGCTCTTGCTCGTGCACCAGGCCGGTGTACTCGATCCGATAGCCCTCGAACTCCACCGCCTCGCCCCGCGCGAGCGCCACCTCCCGCGACCTCTGGAAGCCGAACGAGGCGGTGATGCCGATCACGATGAAGACGATGCCGAGGTGGACGACGAGGCCGCCGTACCGGCGGCGGTTGCGCCGCGCGATCTCGGCCAGCGCCTTCACGAACGGCTCGCCCGTCGAGACGGCGCGGGCGCGGGCGACCCGCACGAACTCGGCCCCCACGACGACGGCCACGAAGACCGACGAGGCGAAGGCGGCGAGCGCCCACCCGCCGCGCACGCCGAGCGCGAAGAGGACGGCCGCCGTCGCGACGCCGGCCACGGCGGGCCACAGGAAGTGCCGCCTGAGCTGCGCGAGGGAGGCGCGGCGCCAGGCGATGAGCGGCCCGATCCCCATGAGCACGACGAGGCCGACGGCGATGGGGACGTTCACGCTGTTGAAGAAGGGGGCGCCGACGCTGATCTTCACGCCGCGCAGCGCCTCGGCGATCAGCGGGAAGACCGTCCCGAGGAACACGCTGAAGCAGGAGCCGACCAGGAAGACGTTGTTCATGAGGAACACGCTCTCGCGCGAGACCATCGAGTCGAGCGTGGCCTCGCTCCTGAGCCGGTCCCCCCTCGCGGCGACGAGCCAGAGCGCGCCGACGAGCGTCACCGCCACGGCGGCGAGGAAGTAGTAGCCGATGTCCGACGTGGTGAACGCGTGGACCGAGGCGAGGATGCCGCTGCGGGTCAGGAAGGTCCCGAACAGCGTGAGGGCGAAGGTCAGGATGATCAGGACGATGTTCCAGACCTTGAGCATCCCTCGCCGCTCCTGGATCATCACCGAGTGGAGGAAGGCGGTGCCGGTGAGCCAGGGCAGGAACGACGCGTTCTCCACCGGATCCCAGGCCCAGATCCCGCCCCACCCGAGCACGTGGTAGGCCCACCAGCCGCCGAGCAGGATGCCGGCCGTGAGGCACCACCAGGCGGCCACGGTCCACTTCCGCGTCGCGACGATCCAGTCGCGATCGAGACGGCCGGTCACGAGGGCCGCCATCGCAAAGGCGAAGGGGACGGTGAAGCCGGTGAAGCCGAGGTAGAGCATGGGCGGATGCCCCGCCATCCCCGGGTTCTGGAGGAGGGGGTTCAGGCCGCGGCCGTCGGGCGGCACGACACCCCCCGGAAACGGCGCGAACGGGTTGGCCGGTACGACCGTGACCAGGAGGAAGAAGCTCACGACCGCCATGAGGACGGCGGTCGCGTACGGCAGGAGCGCGCGCATCGTCGGCCGCGGGTCGCGGCGGTAGGTCAATACGACCCCGACCGCGAAGAGGCCGAGCACGAAGAGCCACAGGAGGATCGAGCCCTCGAGCGCCCCCCAGAGGCCGGTGATCTTGTAGATCAGCGGCGTCGCCCGGCTCGAGTTGTTGGCGACGAACGCGATGGAGTAGTCGCCGCCGACGAGCGCCCACTCCATGAGCGCCACGGCGAGCGCCACGAGGCCGAAGACGGTGAGGACGCCGTTCTCGGCGCTCGCAACGAGCGCCGGCCGCCCGGTGCGCGCCCCGAGGACCGAGGCGACGGCGGCGTAGATGGCGATGACGAGCGCCGTCGTGAGCGTGACGGTGCCCAGGGTCGAGATCATCCTAGTAGGTCACCCGGGATGCGTCGGACGGCGCGGGCGGCGCGGCCTGCGCCGTGCCGGGCTCCGGCCGGTACCGTCCCTTCTGGAACGCCGGCATCTCGCCGGCCCGAGGCGGCATGTACTCCTCGGAGTGCTTGGCCATGATGGTCTGCGCCTGGAAGGTGCCGTCCTCGGTCACCCTCCCCTCGACCACCGCCCCCTGCCCCTCCGCGAAGAGATCGGGCGGCGTGCCGGTGTGGACGACCGGCACCGTCGTCGTC
>DATCKS010000096.1:0-10610 GCA_036562265.1 Thermodesulfobacteriota bacterium
GGCAGCCTCGCCGGCCCGCTCCTCGACGAGATCCGCCGCGGCGGCGGCTTCCTCGACGCGGAGGACCTTCGCACCTACCGGGTTCACTGGCGGCCACCCGTCCTGGGGAGCTTCGCCGGCTGCCGGGTGGCGTCGATGTCCCCCCCGTCGGCGGGCGCGCTCGTCGTCGCGGCGCTACAGGCGCTCGACGGCCGGCTCGACGGCAGCGCCCTCGCCCGCCAGGACCCGGCGGCCCTCGACCTCGTGCTCCGCGTGACGCGGGCGGCCCAGACGGCGCGCGCGGCGCACCTCGGCGACCCGCTCTTCACGCCGGTCCCGGTCGAGCACTGGACCACCGCCGGGTTCGCGGCGACCCTCGCGGCCGAGAGCCCGGAGACGACCTCGCTCTCGGTCGTCGACCGCGACGGCAACGCGGTGAGCCTCACCTACTCGAACATGAACTTCTCCGGCGTCACCGTGCCCGGGACCGGCATCGTCCTCAACAACCAGATGCTGCTCTTCACCCCGGTCCCGGGCACCGCCAACTCCATCGAGCCGGGCCGGCGCCCCGCGAGCAGCATGTCCCCGACCATCCTCGTCCGGGACGGGCGGGTGCGGCTCGCCCTCGGCGCGTCGGGCGGTCCGCGCATCCCGACGGCGATCGTCTGGGTGGTCCTGAACCACCTCATGGCCGGTCTGCCGATCGACCGCGCCGTCGCGCAGTGGCGGGCCCACCACGAGGGGGGCGTGGTGGACGTCGAGCGCTCGCTCGCCGCCGCGGCCGGCCCCGCCCTCGAAGCGCGCGGGTGGCGCCTGGCCCGGCTCGACGATCACCACCGCCTCCTCGGCCTCTGCCAGGCGATCGCCGTCCACGCGGACGGCCGGGTCGAGGGGACGGGCGACCCGAGGGGCGACGGCGTCGCCGTCGCCGAGACGTAACGAGGAGGAACCCCATGGACGACGCGACCGCGCGCGTCTTCGCCCGCATCGACGAGAACTGGCCGGCCGAGGTGGCCTTCCTGCGGGAGATCGTGTCGCATCGCAGCGAACTCTTCACCGAGCGGTCGGTCCAGCTCGCCATGCGACAGAAGCTCGCCTCGATCGGCCTCGAGGTGGACTCGTTCGACGCCGACGTGGCCGAGATCGCGAGGCGTCCCGGCTTCTCCCCGATCGAGTGGGGCTTCCAGGGCCGGCCCCAGGTCGTCGGCATCTGGAAGGGCCAGGGGGGCGGCAAGACGCTCGTCCTCAACGGCCACGTCGACGTCGTGCCGATCGAGCCGGTCCACCACTGGACGGTCGACCCGCTGGCCGGGATCGTGCGCGACGGCCGCATGTACGGCCGCGGCACGCAGGACATGAAGGGCGGCGTTGCGGCCATGACCTTCGCCGTGCAGGCGATCCGGGAGGCCGGCATTCGGCTCAAGGGGGACGTCTTCGTCCAGTCGGTGATCGAGGAGGAGGCGACCGGCAACGGCACCCTCGCCTGCATCGCCCGCGGCTACGCCGGCGACGCGGCCCTCATTCCCGAGCCGTTCGACCAGAAGATCCTGATCGGCCACCTCGGCGTCCTCTGGGTGCGGGCCGTGATCCGCGGCCGGGCCGGGCACGCCATGGGGGCGTCCAGGCAGGTGAACGCCATCGATCAGATGATCAAGTACCACGGCTGGCTTCGCGCCCTCGAGCGGGAGTGGAACGCGCGCAAGCACCCCGCGTTCGCCGAGCACGACCACCCGCTCAACTTCAACCCGGGGGTGGTCCAGGGGGGGGTCTGGCCCTCGTCCGTGCCCTCGGAGGTCACGCTCGTCACCCGCTTCGCCTGCTACCCCGACGTGACGCCCGACGAGGCGAAGCGGCAGTTCCTCGCCTTCATGGAGGCGAGGCAGCGCGAGGACGAGTGGTTCCGGGCGAACCCGATCGAGTTCACCTGGTACGGGCACCACGACCACGGCTACGTCCTGCCGAAGGAGGACCCGTTCATCCAGCAGGTGGCGCGGGCGCACACGCAGGTGACCGGCCGGCCGGCCGAGTACACCGCCATGACCGGCGTGACCGACACCCGCTTCTGGGCCGTCCACCTCGGCAAGCCGGCGACCTGCTACGGCCCGATCGGCGGCAACCTCCACGCAGCCGACGAGTGGGTGGACCTCGAGAGCGTCCGCCAGGTGACCAAGGTGATCGCGAGCGTCGTGCTCGATTTCTGCGGGGTGGCCTGATGCGCACGCTGATCGAGGGGGGTCACGTCGTCGCCTGGGCCGACGGGAGCCATCGCCTCGTCCCGCGCGGCGCGCTGGTGCTCGAGGACGACCGGGTCGCCTTCGTCGGGCGGCGCTACGACGGGCCGGTCGACCGCCGCATCGACGCCGAGGGGCGCCTCGTCATCCCGGGCTTCGTGAACCTCCACTGTCACGCGGAGGTGGAGGCGGGCGGCCGCCTCATCGCCGACGTCGGCCGGCGCGACGTCTTCCACGCCGGCTTCCTCAACTACTACGTCGCCCGTCCCGGCACCCAGTCCATGTTCCCCCGCGAGGACCGCCGCATCGGCGCCACGCTCACCTTCGTCGAGCTGCTCCGATCGGGCTGCACGACCGCGGTGGAGATCGGGGCGGCCGACGAGGCGGTCGTCGAGATCGCGGGCCGGCTCGGCATCCGCGCCTACCTGACGCCCGGCTTCAAGTCGGCGACCTACCGCGGCCGGCCCGACGGGACGATCTTCTACGAGTGGGACGAGGCGGCCGGCATGGCCGGCCTCGAGCGGGCGAAGGCCTTCATCGCCGAGTACGACGGCGCCTACGACGGCCGCATCCGGGGGATGCTCTTCCCCATCCAGGTCGACACGTGCAGCCCTGACCTCCTGCGCGCCACGCGCAAGGCGGCCGACGAGCTCGGCGTCGGCATCGAGATCCACGCCGGGCAGAACCTCTTCGAGTTCCACGAGATCCTCAGGCGGTACGGCAGGACGCCGGTCGAGTTCCTGGCCGACGTGGGGCTCCTCGGCCCCGACGCGATCCTCGGCCACTGCATCATCACGACGGCGCACCGCCTGGTCGGCCTGCCGGCCGGCCGCGACCTCGAGATCCTCGCGAAGAGCGGGGCGACGGTCGCCCACTGCCCCCTCGTCTTCGCGAGGCGCGGCAACGCCCTCGAGTCGTTCCACGGCTACCGGAAGGCCGGCGTGCGGGTCGGTCTCGGCACCGACACCTACCCCCGCGACATGATCGCGGAGATGCGCTGGGCCTCGCTCCTTTGTAAGATCGTGGAGCACGACTTCCTCACGGCGACCGCGGCGGAGGTCTTCACCGCCGCGACCGTGGGCGGCGCCGACGCGCTCGGGCGGGACGACCTCGGTCGCCTCGCGCCCGGCGCGAAGGCGGACGTGGTCGTCGTGGACCTGCGACGGCTCCGGATCGGGCCCTATCGCGACCCGATCCGTGCGCTCGTGAACGCGGCCACGATGGACGATGTCGAACGGGTGTTCGTGGACGGCCGCCTCGTCGTCGACGGCGGCCGTGTCGTCGGGGTCGACGAGACGGCGCTCCTCGCCGAGGCGCAACGCGAGGCCGAGCGCCTCTGGGCATCGTGGCCCGAATGGCACCCCGAAGGCCTCGATGCCGATCGGGTTTCGCCCCAGTCGTTTCCGCTGCTCGCCGACGACCTCGTCGGTCAAGGAGGTGGCTGATGTCCCTCGATCGCCGTGAGTTCCTGGTCGGAACGGCCGCCGCGGCCGCCCTGCTGGCCGCCGGCCCCGCCGCGGCCCAGCAGCCGAAGCGGGGCGGCACGCTCCGCTTCGTGCCGCAGGCCGACCTGAAGATCCTCGACCCCATCTGGACGACCGGCTACATCACCCGCAACCACGGGTACATGGTCTACGACACCCTCTTCGGCACCGACGACAACTTCCAGATCAAGCCGCAGATGGTGGACCGCTGGACGGTGTCGAAGGACAACATGAAGTGGACCTTCACCCTGCGCGACGACCTCGTCTGGCACGACGGCACGCGGGTCACGGCGGCCGACTGCGTCGCCTCCATCCTGCGCTGGGGCAAGCGCGACACGCTCGGCCGCCTCCTCCTCGGCGCCACGGGGCGCCTCGAGGCGCAGAACGCGAAGACCTTCGTCCTCGAACTGAAGGAGCCCTACGGCCTGGTCCTCGAGTCGCTCGGCAAGCCGTCGTCGAACGTCCCCTTCATGATGCCCGAGCGGATCGCCAAGCTCCCCGACAGCGAGCAGGTGAAGGACCCGATCGGCTCGGGCCCGTACCGCATGGTGCTCAAGGAGTGGCAGCCGGGCAACGAGGTGGTCTACGAGCGCTTCGCCGACTACAACCCGCGCAGCGAGCCCCCCTCGGGGACGACCGGCGGCAAGCGGGTCTACGTGGACCGGGTGATCTGGCGCTACATCCCCGATCCGGCGACCGCGGCAGCGGCGATCCAGGCGGGCGAGGTCGACTTCTGGGAGAGCCCCCAGCTCGACTTCGTGCCCCAGCTCGAGAAGCACCCCAACCTGGTCGTCTTCATCACCGACCCGCGGGGCAACCAGGGGTGGATCCGGCCGAACACCGTCATCCCGCCCTTCGACAACAAGAAGGCGCGGCAGGCGCTGGCCTACCTGGTCGACCAGAACATCTACCTCCAGGCCGCCATCGGTCAGCCCCGCTTCTACCGGACCTGCCCGAGCTTCTACATGTGCGGCACGCCGTACGAGACGGGCGCCGGCGCGGTCACGCCCGACCCCGAGCGGGCCAAGGCGCTCTTCAAGGAGGCGGGCTACGACGGCCGGCCGATCGTCGTCATCGACCCGACCGACCAGCCGCAGATCCACGCCGCCGCGCTCGTGACGGGCGAACTCCTGCGGCAGATCGGCCTCAACGTCGACGTCCAGGCGACCGACTGGAGCACCGCCATCTCGCGGCGGACGAGCAGGAACCCCACGAACCAGGGTGGCTGGAACCTCTTCCACACCTGGTGGATCTCGCCGGACCTCATGAACCCGGCGGTCAACGCCGGCTTCACCGGGGCGGGCGACGCCGGCATCTGGGGCTGGCACCGCAACGACGAGATGGCGCGGCTCAGGCTCGAGTGGGTGCGTGCCACCGACGAGGCGAAGCGCAGGTCGCTGGCCGAGCAGCTCCACCGCATGGCGTGGGACGACGTGCCGTACGTTCCCTGGGGGCAGTACCTGCAGCCGTCCATCCACCAGAAGAAGGTGAAGGGCGTGCTCCAGAACCCGGCCGCGATCCTCTGGAACATATGGCTGGACGCGTAGGGGGCGCGTTCCTCCTCAAGCGGACGCTGGCGACCATCCCCGTCATGGGGATGGTCGCCCTCTTCGTGTTCGTCCTGCTCCGGGTCGCGCCGGGCGATCCGGCGGCCATCATCGCCGGCGACTACGCAACGGCCGAGGACATCGCCCGCATCCGCACGGCGCTCGGTCTCGACCAGCCGATGCACGTCCAGGTCGCCATCTGGTTCGGCCGGCTCCTCCGGGGCGACCTCGGCACCTCCATCTTCTCGGGGCTCCCGGTGACGACGCTGATCGCGCAGCGCCTCGAGCCGACCGTGTCGCTCACGGTGCTCACGATGCTCGTCTCGGTCCTCCTCGCCGTGCCGCTCGGCATCCTCGCCGCCTGGCGGCAGGGCTCCTGGATCGACCGGAGCATCATGGTCTTCGCCGTCTCCGGCTTCTCGATGCCGGTCTTCTGGCTCGGGTTCCTCCTCGTGTGGGCTTTCGCCATCCAGCTCTCGTGGCTGCCGGTGCAGGGCTTCGTGCCGATGTCGCAGGGCGTCTGGGCCTCCCTGCGGCACCTGATCCTGCCCGCGGTGACCCTCTCGCTCGTCTTCATGGCGCTCATCGCCCGCATGACGCGCGCCTCGATGCTCGGCGTCCTCCAGGAGGACTACATCCGGACGGCGCACGCCAAGGGGGCGCCGCCCGGCACCGTCCTCGCCCGGCACGCCCTCAAGAACGCCTCGGCGCCGATCGTGACGATCATCGGCCTGGGGTTCGCGCTCCTCATCGGCGGCGTCGTCGTCACCGAGAGCGTCTTCGCCATCCCCGGCATCGGCCGGCTCACGGTCGACGCGATCCTGCGCCGCGACTACCCGGTCATCCAGGGGGTGATCCTGATCGTCTCGGGTGTGTACGTCCTCCTCAACCTCGTGGTCGACCTCGTGTACGCCCTGCTCGACCCGAGGGTGCGGTACTAGGATGCGCGACGCCGCACGCTTCGTGCGCAACAACCCGACGCTCGTGATCGGGCTGGTCGCGTTCACCCTGATCGTCGTCTCGGCGGTCTTCGCCCCGCTCCTCTTCACGGGCGATCCGCGCGCCATCTCGCCCTTGCGGCGGCTCAAGCCCCCCTCGGAGCTGAACTGGTTCGGCACGGACCACTTCGGCCGCGACCTCTGGACCCGCACGCTCTACGGCGGCCGGATCTCCCTCGTCGTCGGGTCGGTCGTGGCCGGCGCGAGCCTCGTCCTCGGCACCGCCATCGGGCTCGTGAGCGGCTACAACCGGCGGCTCGACGCGATCGTCATGCGGGTCATGGACGGCCTCATGGCCATCCCGGCGATCCTCCTCGCGCTGGCGCTCATGGCGCTCGTCCGGGCGTCGGTCGGCAGCGTCATCGTCGCGCTCGTCGTCCCCGAGATCCCGAGGACCGTCCGCCTCGTCCGCGGCCAGGTGCTGTCGCTCAGGGAGCACACGATGGTGGAGGCGGCGCAGGCGCTCGGCGCCCGCACGCCGCGCATCCTCGGCCGGTACATCCTCCCCGCGCTCGTGGCGCCGCTCATCGTGCAGGGGACCTACGCCTGCGCCTCGGCGATGCTCGTCGAGGCTTACCTCTCCTTCCTCGGCGCCGGGACGCCGCCGGTCATCCCGTCGTGGGGCAACATCATGGCCGAGGGGCGGGCCTACGTGCAGCTCGCCTTCTGGATCGTCCTCTTTCCGGGCCTCTTCCTCGCGCTCACGGTGCTCTCGGTGAACCTGATCGGGGATGGGCTCAGGGACCGCCTCAAGGTACGATAGTCGGGCATCCTCTGATGGGCGGCGTCGCTTCGGCGAGCCGCCGGTGACTGGGAAAGGTAACCATGCGAATCAACCGCGATCGACTCGAGTCGACCATTCACGAGCTTGGCGCCATCGGCGGCACGCCGAACGGCGGTCTCACGCGGGTCGCCCTCACCGAGGAGGACCGGCTCGCCCGCGACCGGATGGTGGCGTGGATGCGGGAGGCCGGCTGCCGCGTCACCGTCGACCAGATGGGGAACATCTTCGGCGAGCGGCCGGGAGCGCCGGGCGAGTCGCGGGCCGTCATGATCGGCTCCCACATCGACTCGGTACCGACCGGCGGCAAGTACGACGGCCAGCTCGGCGTCCTCTGCGGCCTCGAGGTGCTCCGCTCGCTCAACGACCACAAGGTCGCCACGAAGCACCCGGTCACGCTCGTCATCTTCACCAACGAGGAGGGGGCGCGCTTCCAGCCGGCCATGATCGCCTCGGGCGTCATGGCGGGGAAGATCGACCTCCAGTACGCCTACAACGTCCGGGACAGGGACGGCATCCGCCTCCTCGACGCCCTCGAGGCGATCGGCTACACCGGCCCCGAGCCGTGCGCGCCGAAGCCGATGCGGGCCTACCTCGAGCTGCACATCGAGCAGGGGCCGGTCCTCGAGGAGGCCGGGGAGTCGGTGGGCGTGGTCGAGGGGATCGTCGCCATCTCCTGGTCGCGCGTGACGCTGCGCGGCGTGCAGGCGCACGCCGGGCCGACCCCCATGAACCGGCGCAAGGACGCCCTGGTCGCGGCGGCCGAGGTGATCGCCGGGGTGCGGCGGCTCGCCGGCGAGATCGGGGGCGGCTGCGTGACGACGATCGGCTCGCTCGACGTCCGGCCGAACATCACCAACGCGATCCCCGGGGAGGTCCGCCTCTCGATCGACGTCCGCCACCCGGAGGACGCCGCCATCGACCGCGCCCTGCCGCGCATCGACGAGATCGTGCGGGAGGCCGCGGCCCGCGAAGGGGTGCAGGCGGAGGTGGACCACTACTGGCGAGTCCCGCGGACGAACTTCGCCCCCGACGTGGTCGCGGCCGTCGAGCGGGGGGCGAAGGAGGCGGCCCGCGGCCGCTACCGGCGCATGCTCTCCGGCGCCGGTCACGACGCGCAGTACATGGCGTCGATCGGCCCGACCGGCATGATCTTCGTCCCCTCCCGCGGGGGTCTCAGCCACTGCGAGGAGGAGTTCACGCCGATGGACGACATCGAGCCGGGCGCGAACACGCTCCTGCTCGCGGCGCTCGAGCTGGCGGGGCGGGCCTGACGGCTCGCCCCTACCTCGAGGTCGGCGCCTCGCGGAGGGCCCGCTCGGCCAGGAACGCGGCTTCCGCCTCGGCCGCCACCCGGCCGTAGTCGTCCTGGTAGCGCCGCGAGAAGTGGAACGGAACGAAGCGGCGCGCCCCCGCGCGGGCCGCGAGGAGGCCGGCCTGCCGCGCCGTGAGGTGGTGCGCGACGTCGGCGGTCTCGGCGTGCTCGTGGAGGAAGACCGACTCGCAGAAGAAGAGGTCGGCGTCTCGCGCAAGCTCGAGGACGCGCCGGACATTCGACTCGGCGAACCGGAAGTCGGTCGCGTAGGCGATCCGCTCCCCCTCGATCACGTCGAGGAGCCCGGCCGGCGCCTCCGGCGGGAGCCCCTCGCCGCGGGCGAGGCGCCAGTCGGCCTCCGCCTTGAGCTGCCGCACCCAGGGGCCGGGGGGGCGGTCCTGCCTGGCGAGCACCTCGGCGACGACGCGACTGCGCGGCAGAATGACCGCCGCGTAGGCGAACGAGACGATGCCGTGCGTGAGCGGGGCGAAGCGCACCTCGAACCCCGCCTCCTCGAGCGCGACGCCCGGCCGCGCCGGCCGCGGCGGCTGCGGCTCCGGCACGAACTGCCGCATGCAGTGGAACCGCGTGACCCGGCGCGCCGCGGACCGCTCGAGGGCGTCGAGCCAGGCGTCGTCGGCCCACCGCGCGCTGTCCGGCACGGCCGGCCCCCCCTCGACGATCGGCTCCTCCACCTCGAAGACGAGCGGCAGCGTCGCCACCTTGTTCCAGGTGTAGCCGGCGAGTCGGTTCGCGAGCACCTCGGTGATGCCCGGCGGGCCGAAGACCCGGATCGTCTTGTCCACCGGCAGGTTCATCCGCATGAGGTGGTCGAAGCCGATGACGTGGTCGATGTGGGCGTGGGAGAGGAAGAGATCGGTGACCGCCACCACCTCGGCGTGCGGCAGGTGCCGGTTCTCCCCGCAGTCGAACTGCAGGAGCCCCTTGCGCCCCTCGACGCGGACGAGGAGCCCCGCGTCACCGGTCTGACCGTTCACGAGGGTGGCGTCCATCCGCATGGGTCCATACTAGCGGTGCGCGGTGAGGCGGCGCCACCGGCCGCCGGTCGTCCCTCGAGGCGACGTCCGGGGGAGCGGTCTCGGGGCGCCGCTGGACGCGCAGGGCACGGTCAGGGCGAGAACCACCTGATGGCGAGGACGCCGAGCACCGCGAGGACGAGGAGGCCGACCGTCGCGACCTCGAGGTACCGATCGAGCCACCGTTTGACCGTCGGGCCGAAGAGGTAGATCGCTCCGCCCACGAGGAAGAACCGGCCCGACCGGCCGAGGACCGACGCCGCCACGAGCGTCGAGAGCGGCACCTCGAAGACCCCCGCGGCGATCGTGAAGACCTTGTAGGGGATCGGCGTGAAGGCGGCCGCGAGGATCGCGAGGAAGGCGTTCCCCTGATAGTAGCCCCGGACCAGCACGAACTCGCGCTCGTAGCCGAGCGTCTCGATGATCCGGCGGCCGACGAGTTCGTACGCCTCGAGGCCGATCCACCAGCCGACGACGCCGCCCAGTACCGACGCGACCGAGCAGACGAACGCGTACCACAGGGCGCGACGCGGCATCGCCACGGAGAGCGCGATGAGGAGGACGTCCGGGGGGATGGGGAAGAACGACGACTCGACGAACGCCAGCGCCGCCAGGGCCCAGGTGCCGTAGGGCGAGTCGGCCCACTGCTCCGTCCACCGGTAGAGCCGGCGGAGGGGCGATCGCTCGCCGGCCGGTACCGCGTCAGTCGGGGTCGTGGTCATGGCGCGGGGAGCCTACCACGCCGGCGCGCCCGCGACCAGGCGAAAGCGCCTCCCCGCGAACGGCGCGGCGCCGCGCGCCGGACGTGCCGGCCCCTCTACGCCAGCCCCCACCGCCGCCTGAGGGTCCACTCGGTCGCGAGGAGCGTCACGATCAGCGCGAAGACGGTCCAGGTCTGCCAGAGCGGCGTCCGCCGCTCCTCGCTCACCCGGTACTCGGCCCGCTTCGGGAAGGCCGCCACGAGGTCCGCGGCGGAGAGGCGCCGCCCCTCGGCGAGCGAGAAGAACCGCCCCCCGCTCACCTTCGCGACCTCCGCGAGGTAGGCCTCGCCCGGCGCCGCGTCCTCGAACTCGAGCGAGGACGGGGCGAGCCGGAAGCTCGCCTCGGCGCGGGCCGGCGGCCTGGCGGCGGCCGCCCCGGCGCCCGCGCCGGCCTGGTCGCCGCCGCCTCCCCGCCCCTCGCCGCCCGTCGCGGCGCCGCGGCGGCCGGTGCGCGCCTCGGCCCGCACGGTGTAGAGC
>DATCKS010000101.1:0-1593 GCA_036562265.1 Thermodesulfobacteriota bacterium
AGCACATCCCGTACGGCGATCTCGACGCGGCGACGCGCGCGCTCGAAGGCCGCACCGCGTGCTGCATCATCGTCGAGCCGATCCAGGCCGAGGGCGGCATCATCGTGCCCCCGCCCGGGTACCTCGCCGGGCTGCGCCGGCTGTGCGACGACACGGGCACGATCCTGATCTTCGACGAGGTGCAGACCGGCATCGGCCGCACCGGCAAGCTGTTCGGGCACGAGCACGAGGGCGTCACGCCCGACGTGATGACGCTCGCCAAGGGGCTCGCGGGAGGCGTCCCCATCGGCGCCATGCTCGTCACCGAGCGGGTTGCGGGCGCCCTCGGCCCTGGCAGCCACGGGACCCCGTTCGGCGGCAACCCGCTCGCGACGGCCGCCGGCGTGGCGGTGTTCCGCACGCTCCTCGACGAGCGGCTCGTCGAGCGCGCGGCGGCCGTGGGCCGCCACTTCCTCGAGGCGCTCCGGGGCCTGGCGGCGCGCCACCCCGGGGCCGTCCGCGACGTGCGCGGCAAGGGCCTCCTGATCGGCCTCGAGCTGGCCGAGGGACTCACGGCGGCGGACATCGTGAAGCGGGCGATGGCGGACGGCTTCCTCGTCGCGTCGGCGGGGCCGCAGGTGGTCCGCTTCGTGCCGCCCCTCGTCATCGCAGAGGAGGACGTCGACCGGCTCGTCGCCGCGCTCGACCGGTACCTCGGAGATCGGGCATGAAGCGGGACTTCATCAGGGTACTCGACTGGACGCCGCGAGACCTGGCCTTCTGTTTCGACCTCGCGGGACGCGTCAAGGCGCTCACGAAGGCCGGCCGGCCGCACCGGCCGCTCGAGGGCAAGAGCCTCGCCATGCTCTTCCAGAAGCCGTCCTTGCGCACGCGCGTCACGTTCGAGATCGGCATGCAGCAGCTCGGCGGCATCGCCGTCTACCTCTCGACCTACGACTTCACGCTCGACGTGCGCGAGTCGGTCGAGGACGTGGCGCGCAACCTCGAGCGGTGGTGCGACGTCATCATGATCCGGACCTTCAAGGACGAGACGGTCGAGCGCCTCGCCCGGACCGCCAGGGTCCCGGTCATCAACGGGCTCACCGACGGGCACCACCCCTGCCAGATCGTCGCCGACCTCTTCACGCTCCACGAGCGGTGGGGCGGCGCGCTCGCCGGCAAGACGATCGCCTTCGTGGGCGACGGCAACAACACCGCCACCTCGCTCATGGAGGGCGCGGCGCTGGCCGGCATGCGGTTCCGCATCGCCTCGCCGCCCGGGTACGGCCTCCCCGAGGCGGCCGTGGAGCGGGCGCGGGCCGCGGCCCGGGAGACGGGGGCCACGATCACGCTCCTCGAGGACCCGGTGGAGGCGGTCACCGGCGCCGACGCCGTCTACACGGACACCTGGGTCAGCATGCACCAGGAGACCGAGGCGGCCCGCCGGCGGTACGCCTTCCAGCGGTACCAGGTGAACGACGCGCTGCTCGCGCACGCGAAGCCCGACGCGGTCGTCATGCACTGCCTGCCGGCCCACCGCGGCGAGGAGCTGACCGACGAGGTCATCGACGGCCCGCGCTCCATCGTCTTCGACCAGGCGGAGAACCGGCTGCA
>DATCKS010000102.1:0-4864 GCA_036562265.1 Thermodesulfobacteriota bacterium
GCCCTGGGGGACCTTGAGGGTCGTCCAGAGGCGGTAGCGCGCGCCGGTGATCGTGGCGTCGGTCGTGCGGATGACGACGTGCCCGGAGAACGGGTCGTTGCGGAACATCCAGTCGAAGGCGCTGTGGAGCCGCTCCTCCGGCACCTGCCAGGCGACCAGCGAGCCCTCGGCGAGGTTCGTCGAGAGGAGCGTCTGGCGGACGCGGCGGATCGTCCCCGCGCGCAGCATCGCCCGGATCCGCTCGATGACCACGGGCAGCTCGACGCCGGACAGCCGGGCGATCTCGCCGAGCGGGTCGCGGTGGAACCCCTGGACCTTGTCCTCGGACACCGCGAGGATGCGGGCGTTGATCGGGTCGTCGACGCGGACGGGAATGGTTGCCGTGCTCATTGTGAGCTCATTGTAGTCCATCGCCGCAAAAGGCGTGGCGGCAGTCCTCCCCCGGCACCGGCATCGAGCCTGCTCGCCCCGTCCGGGACGCGTGGAGGCCCGCTGCCATGCCGGGACCCGATCGTCTGGCGCGCGACCTGCTGCTCGGGGCCCTTGCCGGCGGCCTCGCCACCTGGTCGATGGGCAAGGTCACGACCTACCTCTACGAGAGGCAGGACCCGGACGCGCTCGCGCGGGAGCAGGCGGTCTCCGGCAAGCCAACCTATCAGGTAGCTGCCGAGAAGGCCGCGCGGCTCGCCGGCCTCGCGCCGAGCGAGGCCGACCTCGGCCGCGCCGGGCAGGCTCTCCACTGGGCGCTCGGCATCGGGGCCGGCGCGCTCTACGGGGCGCTCCGGCGAAGGCTCCCTGGGGCCGACGCGGCCCAGGGTCTCGCCTTCGGCCTCGCCTTCTTCCTCGTGGTGGACGAGTTCCTCAACACCGCCCTCGGCTTCGCGAAGGCGCCCCCGGCCTATCCGTGGCAGACGCACGCGCGCGGCCTCGCGGGGCACCTCGCCTACGGCCTGGTCGCGGAGACGACCCTCGACCTCGCGGACCGGGCGGCGCTCGGCGCTCGCTGAGCCGCCGCGGTCTTCCGGCCGCGCGGCTTGCCGGGTGGCGGCGAACCCGGTTCGAACCGAGTTGCACCTCGGCCGGCCTCGCCAGAGGGAGCCGGCAGGGGGTCATGTCCGGAAACAGACGGCGGTCGGGAGGGAGAAGATGGCGGAAGTGTATGGGAATCGAACCCACCAGCGAGCCTGCTCAGCCCGCCCGCCGGGTTTGAAGCCCGGGAGGCCCACCAGAGGCCTGGACACTTCCGCACGCCGGGGATGGACGATCAGCACTGTAACACCGGGGCGGCCGATTTCCAACGGGCCCACGGCGCGCGGCAGCCGAAAACCGCTGTCGGGACGCTGGCTTGACGGTCGATCGGCCGGGGGCTAGATTCTCTGGGTCATGCGCCCGCCCCCCCGGTTCGGCAGGTTCGTCCTCGCGTCGGCGGCGCTGCACGTCCTCGCGCTCCTCCTCGTCACGCGGGTCGACTGGTCGCCCCTGCCGCCGACGCCGGAACCGCTGACCGTGCGCGTCATCCCGCTTGCTCCGCGGACCCCGCCGGCCGCCGCACCGCCTGCGGAACCACCGACCGCCCGGCAGCCTGCGCCCGAGTCGCGCGCGGCCCGGCCGGAGGCGCGGGCCACGCCGGCCCCCCGGGCTACCCCGCCGCCGCGGCCGACGCCGCGTGCCGAACCGACACCGCCGCCCGCGAGGCCGCGCGACGGGCAGGTCGTCGACCTCCCCAACCGCCCGCGGCCGGGCGAGCGCAACGAGCCGCCGCCGGAGGACACCCCGTTCCTCAGCGACCGGAACCGGACCGTCGAGCGGCAGACCCGCGCCCGGGCCACGCCGGCGGCACCCGATCGCGCACCCGGCGCTCCCGGCACGCCCGACGGCACGCGCAGCACCGGTCCGGCCGATCAGCCCGCCGGCGCGCGGCCGCGCGCCGAGGCCGAGGCGCCGGCGCCGCGCGCGGAACCGCGGGCGCCCGCACCGCCGGTCGAGACGCCGCCGGCGCCTCCGGTCGAGACCGCGCGCCCCGCGCGGCCGCCCGAACAGCCTGCACCCGCCGCTCCGCCCCGTGCGGAGCCGCCGGCGGCCCAGGCGACGCCGCCCCCGCCGCCGCGTGCGGAAACCCCGCAGCCGCGCGCAGAGGCGCCACAGCCGCGTCCCGAGACACCCGAGCCGCCGGTGACCCGCGCGACGCCGCCCCCCGCGCGGCCGGACGACGCCGGCTCGCAGATCGCCCGGGTGGAGCCGCCCCGCGCGGAGCCGCCGGCCGCGCCGCGCCGCGAGTCTCCCGTCGAGCCGCCGCGCGACCTGCCGCCGCCCCCGTCGCCGGGCACGACGAGTCGCGGCCGCACGAGCCCCGACCCGAACCGGCGTCCCGACACCGACGGCGACGGCGGCGACGCCCGGCGGCCGCTTCCCGGGCTCGACCGGCTCCTTCCGGGTCCGAGCCAGCTTGCGCGCCTCGACCCGAGGGTCACCGAGCCGCGCCGCGGCACGGGCGGCCAGGGGGGCGGCCTGGCGTCCGACTACCTGCCGGGGATCGAAGAGGGCGAGGAGACCTTCCTCAACAGCCGGGAGTTCCGGTACGCGTACTACTTCAACCAGATCAAGCGGGGCATCGCCGCGCAGTGGAACCCCCAGCGCGTGCTCGACACGACGCGCGAGGCGGTTCCTCGCGAGTCCCTGACGGAACTCTTCCTCGTGATCGGCAAGGACGGGCGCGTGGAGTCGGCCGAGGTGACGCGGCCGTCCGGCGTGCCGGCGCTCGACGCGGAGGCGGTGCGCGCCGTGCGGGCGGCCGCCCCCTACCCCGCCCCGCCGGCCGGCGTGCTCGACCCGGACGGCCGCCTGCGCTTCCCCTTCGGCTTCGCGGTCCTGGCCGGCAGCGGCCGCATCACCTACTTCGGCCCCGACGACCGCGACCTGCGCGACCTCTTCCGCCGGCCCGCGTACCGCGTGAGGCCGTAGCGCGCCGGCGCGCCGCGCGGCTACCCGGCGCGCCTGAGCGCGGTCAGGCGCGGCTCGCGCGCGGCCCTGGTCTCGTTGAGCCGCTTGAGCCGCGTCGAGTGCGGGGCCTGGCGCACGGTGTCGGGCGAGTTGGCCGCCTCGTCGGCGATCTTCTTCATCGCGTCGACGAACCCGTCGAGGCTCGCGAGCGACTCGGTCTCCGTCGGCTCGATCATGAGCGCGCCCGGCACGACGAGCGGGAAGTAGACCGTCGGCGGGTGGAAGCCGTAGTCGATGAGCCGCTTGGCGATGTCGAGCGTGGTCACGTTGTGCCGGCTCTTCTGGAGCTTGTCGGTGAAGACCACCTCGTGCATGCAGGGGCGATCGTACGGCAGCTCGTAGGTCCCCCTGAGCTTCGCGCGCAGGTAGTTGGCGTGGAGGATGGCCGTGCGCGAGGCCTCCGTGAGCCCGTCGGCCCCCATGGAGCAGATGTACGTGTAGGCGCGGACGAGCGTGAGGAAGTTGCCGTAGAAGGCCTTCATCCGGCCGATGCTCTTCGGCCGGTCGAAGTCGAAACGGTACCGGTCCCCCTCCTTCGCGACGAGCGGCACCGGCAGGAAGGGCTCGACCCGCGCCGACACGCCGACCGCCCCGGAGCCCGGCCCGCCGCCGCCGTGCGGCGTGGAGAAGGTCTTGTGCAGGTTCATCTGCATGACGTCCACGCCCATGTCGCCCGGCTTGGCGATCCCCATGAGGGCGTTGGTGTTGGCGCCGTCGAGGTAGAGGAGCCCCCCCTTGCCCTTCACGATCTCGCCGATCTCGAGGATGTGCTCCTCGAAGAGGCCGAGCGTGTTGGGGTTGGTCAGCATCAGGGCGGCCACCTCGTCGTCCATGGCCGCCGCCACGGCCTCGGGCTCGACGACCCCCCTGGGCCCGCTCTTGATGGTCACGACCTCGTAGCCGGCCATGGCCGAGGAGGCCGGGTTGGTGCCGTGGGCGCTGTCGGGGACGAGCACCTTCTTGCGCGGCTTCCCCTGGGCCTCGTGGTAGGCGCGGATCATGAGGACGCCGGTCAGCTCGCCGTGGGCGCCGGCGGCCGGCTGGAGGGTCACGCGTGCAAGTCCGGTGATCTCGGCAAGCTGCCGCTCGAGGTGCCACATCAGCTCGAGCGCGCCCTGCACGAGGTCCTCGGGGAGGTAGGGGTGGATCTGCGCGAAGCCGGGCAGCCTCGCCGCCTCCTCGTTGACCTTGGGGTTGTACTTCATCGTGCAGGAGCCGAGCGGGTAGAACCCGAGGTCGATGGCGTAGTTCCAGGTGGACAGCCGGGTGAAGTGCCGGACGACGTCCACCTCGCTCACCTCGGGGAGCCCCTCGACGCCGGCCGACGGCTCGCGAAGGAGCGCCGCCGGGATCGTGCGGGCCGGGTCGGCGTCGGGCACGTCGAGCGCCGGCAGCGACGCCCCCTCGCGCCCCTCGACGCTCCGCTCGAAGATCGTCCCCTCGTCGAAGCCGAGGTGGGTGACCCCCGGCTGGTCCATCCGCGACGTCATCGCGCGAGCGCCTCCACGAGCCGGTCGATGTCGGCCTTCGGGTGCTGCTCGGTCACGCAGACGAGTAGCCCCTTCGGCATGTCCGGGAAGAAGCGGGAGAGCGGGAGACCGGCCACGATGCCGGCCTCGTCGAGCACGCGGCGGACCGTCTCGTCGGCCGGCCGCTTCGTCTCCACGACGAACTCGTTGAACGTCGGGCCGGAGAAGGGCAGGCGTAGCCCCTTCTCCCTAAGCCGCGCCTTCGCGTACTCGGCCCTGGCGTAGTTCTGGCGGGCGAGCCGCGCGAGCCCGTGCCGGCCGAGCGCCGAGAGGTAGACGGTGGCGATCATCGCGATGAGGCCCGAGTTCGTGCAGATGTTGGAGGTGGCCGCCTC
>DATCKS010000151.1:0-6635 GCA_036562265.1 Thermodesulfobacteriota bacterium
CCCGGGAGCGGTTCGAGCCGGGGGAGGCGGTCGGCCTCACCGTGGACACCGCGAGCGTCTCCGTCTTCGTGTAGGGAGGGACCACCATGCACATCGTGCTACCCGACGATTGGGGCCGGTTCGCGGAGCGATTCGGGGTCCTCCCCGCGCTGGAGCGACTCGGCACGGTCACCGTGTACGACCGCGCGCCGAAGGACCGCGACGAGCTCGTGAGCTGGCTTGCGCCGGCCGACGTCGTCGTGACCATCCGGGCCCGGACGACGTTCGACGCGGCGCTCCTCGCCGCGCTGCCGAAGCTCCGGCTCATCGCGGTGACCGGCACCGGCTACAACCACGTGGACGTGAACGCCGCGACCGAGCGGGGGATCCTCGTCTGCAACAGCCCGGGCCGCTCGTCGCAGTCGGTGGCCGAACTCAGCATCGCCCTCCTCCTCGCGGCGATGCGCCACCTCCCGCGCGCCGACCAGGCGGTCCGCCGCGCCGACTGGGCCGACCCGTGGGGGAGGTTCCAGGGCCACGACCTCGCGGGACACACCCTCGGCATCCTCGGCCTCGGCAACATCGGGCCGATCGTGGCCCGCATCGCGCGCGGCTTCGACATGCGGCTCCTCGCCTACAGCCAGAACATGACGCCCGAACGAGCGGCGGCGTGCGGCGCGACGCTCGTGCCGCTCGACCAGCTCCTCGCCGAGTCCGACGCGGTCACGATCCACCTGCGCCTCTCGCCGCGGACGAAGGGGCTCCTCGGCGCCCGCGAGATCGGCCTCATGAAGCCGGGCGCGGTGCTGATCAACACCTCGCGAGGCGAGATCGTCGACGAGGCCGCCATGATCGAGGCGCTCCGGGCGGGCCGTCTCTCGGCCGGCCTCGACGTGTTCGACCAGGAGCCGCCGCCGGCCGGCCACCCGCTCCTCGACCTGCCCAACGTCGTGCTCACGCCGCACATCGGCTCGGTGACGGAGGAGACCTCGCGCCGCTGGGTCGAGGGCGCGGTCGAGAACGCGGAGGCCTTCGCCGCCGGACGGCCGACCAACGTCGTCAACCCGGCGGCCCTCGAGAAGCGCTCCAGGACGGCATGACCGGGTCCCGCTCGCCCGTCGCGCCGGCGGCGCCCGGAGGCGCCGCCGGCCTGCCCGCCGTTCACGGCGAGGCGCACTGGACCCGCAAGGGCGACGTGCGCCTCGCCCTCTGGCGGAAGTACGTCGGCCGGCCGGACGGCAAGCGGCCGCTCCTGTTCGTCCACGGCTCCTCCATGTCCTCGCGGCCCGCCTTCGACCTCGAGATCGAGGGGCGGCCGGCATCGTCGGTCATGAACGTGTTCGCCAGGCTCGGCTACGACACCTGGTGCGTCGACATGGAGGGCTACGGCCGCTCCGACAAGCACCGGCCGATCAACTGCGACGTCGCCACCGGCGCCGACGACCTCGCGGCGGCGAGCGCCTACATCCTCGCCGCGACCGGCGCGGATCGCCTGCTGCTCTACGGCGGGTCGTCCGGCGCGCTCAGGGCCGCGCTCTTCACCGAGCGCCATCCGGAACGGGTCGAGCGGCTCGCCCTCCTCGCGCTCGTCTGGACCGGCGAGGGGAGCCCCACGCTCGAGCAGCGCCGCAAGAAGCTCCCCGAGTACCTCGCGAACACCCGGCGCCCCATCGACCGCGCCTTCCTGCGGACGATCTTCGAGCGCGACCATCCCGGCACCGCGGACGATCGGGTCATCGAGGCCTTCGCCGACGCGGTGCTGGCCTACGACGACTCGGTGCCGACCGGCACGTACGTCGACATGTGCGCCAACCTGCCGCTCGTCGATCCGGCCCGCATCCCGGTGCCGACGCTCGTCCTGCGCGGCCAGTGGGACGGCATCGCGAGCTTCGAGGACGTGGTGGCCTTCTTCGCGCGACTGCCGAACCCGGACAAGCACCTCGCGGTCGTCCCGGGGGTCGCCCACGCGAGCCTGCACGAGCGCAACGGCGCCATCGTCCGCCATCTGCTGCACGCGTTCTTCGACCGGCCGAGACCGGTCTATCGGGGGGAACCATGACGACTCACGCCCGTGCCTTCCCCGCGCCGAGCGGCGCGCCCGTCACCGGTCAGGAGCACTGGACGACGAAGAAGAAGGGGGACGTCCGCCTCTTCCTCTGGAACAAGTACGTCGGCTCGCCCGACGCGCCTCTGGGGCGGATCCTCTTCGTCCACGGCTCGTCGATGGGCTCGCAGCCGACCTTCGATCTGAAGGTCCCGGGACGCGACGACTCCTCGGCGATGGACGTGTTCGCCAGGCTCGGCTACGACACCTGGTGCGTCGACATGGAGGGCTACGGCCGCTCCGACAAGCACCGGCCGATCAACTGCGACATCGCCACCGGCGCCGACGACCTCGAGGCCGCCACGGACTACATCTTCTCGGTCCGGGGCAACACCCCGCTCCTGGTCTACGGGATCTCCTCGGGGGCGCTTCGCGCGGCGCTCTTCGCGCAGCGCCATCCGGAGCGGGTCAAGCGCCTCGCGCTCGACGCCTTCGTCTGGACCGGCGAGGGGAGCCCCACGCTCGAGCAGCGCCGCAAGAAGCTCCCCGAGTACCAGGCGAAGCACCGGCGGCCGATCGACCGGGACTTCGTGCGGAGCATCTTCACGCGCGACCACCCCGGGACCGCGGACGACGTGGTGATCGAGGCCTTCGCCGACGCCATCCTCGCCCTCGACGACTCGGTGCCGACCGGCACGTACGTCGACATGTGCGCCAACCTGCCGGTCGTGGACCCCGAGAAGATCCTCGTCCCCACGATCATCATGCGGGGCCAGTACGACGGCATCGCCGGCTTCGACGACCTCGTCCGGTTCTTCACGAAGCTGCCGAACCCCGACAAGCAGTTCGCCGTCATGCCCGGGATCGCGCATGCGAGCTTCCACCAGAAGAACTACGCCATCGTCTACCACATCCTCCACGGTTTCTTCTCGCAACCCGATCCGATCTATCGCGGGCACTAGGGGAGGGCGGCATGAAACTCGTCACCTACAGCCGGCCGGGCGACACTGCCATGCGCGTCGGCCTCCTCGAGGGCGAACGGTCGGTGATCGACCTGGCCGACGCCGCGAGCCGCGCGGGCCGGGCGCTCCCCTTCGACCCGGGCGACATGCGGTCGGTCGTGGCGGCCGCGGCGGAGGGGCTCGAGGCGATCCGCAAGGTCTCGGCCTCGGGCACTCGCCTCCCGCTCGATTCGGTCCGCCTCCACGCCCCCATCCCGAAGCCGCGAGGCAACGTCTTCTGCGTCGGCTGGAACTACGTCGACCACTTCAACGAGGGCGCGAAGCTCCGCCAGGGCGACCAGCCGCTCCCCGAGCACCCGGCCTTCTTCTCGAAGGCGGTGGGCAGCATCACCGGCCCGTACGACCCGATCCCCTACGACCCGAACGTGTCGACGCAGATCGACTGGGAGGTCGAGCTGGTGATCGTGGTGGGACCGGGGGGCAAGAACATCCCGGAGTCGGAGGCCGCCCGGCACGTCTTCGGCTACACCGCGATGAACGACCTCTCCGCGCGCGACCTCCAGCGGCGTCACGGCGGGCAGTGGTTCAAGGGGAAGAGCCTCGACGGGCACTGCCCCATGGGCCCCTGCATCGTGACGGCCGACGAGGTCGACGGGGGCAACCTCAGGGTCACCACCCGGGTCAACGGGGTGACCAAGCAGGACTCCAACACCCGGTACTTCTACTTCACGATCCCGCGCATCCTCGCGGAGCTGTCGCTCGGCATGACGCTCGAGCCGGGCGATCTCGTGTCGACCGGGACCCCGGCCGGCGTCGGTTACGGGCGAACGCCGCAGGAGTTCCTGAAGCCCGGCGACCTCCTCGAAACCGAGATCGAGGGGATCGGGGTCCTCAGGAACCGGATCGGCGGGCAAGACACCTGACTTCGCCGACGGCTCATACCTCGCACAAGGAGGGTTCCATGCTCTCGCGTCGCGCCTGGCTCCTCGTCCTTGCGACCACACTGCTCCTCGCCGTCTCCTCGACCGGTCACGCCGCGTCCTTCACGCCCGACCCGGTCGACTGGGCGGCCGCCAAGAAGGAAGGGACGGTGAGCTGGTACACCTCGACGCCCATCGAGGCGGCCCAGCGGATCGCCAAGCTCTTCGAGCAGGAGACCGGCATCAGGGTCGAACTCTTCCGGTCGGGCGGCACCGCCGTGCTTCGCCGCTTCAACCAGGAGCTGAGCGCCGGCCGGATCGCGGCGGACGTCATCACCGCGTCCGATCCGGCCGAGGCCGAGGCGCTCGCGCGCCGGGGCGTCCTCGTCCCCTTCCGGCCGAAGAACTTCGACAAGGTCTTCGACTACGCCAAGCACCCCGAGGGCTACTACATCGCGCAGCGGATGAACCTGCTCGGCATCATCGTCCGCGAGGACAAGGTCAGTCCCGCCGACATGCCGAAGAACTGGACCGACCTCACCGACCCCAAGTACAAGGGCAAGATGGTGATGCCCGATCCGTCCTTCACGGCGCTGCAGCTCATGGCGGTCGGGACGCTCTCGCGCAAGTACGGCTGGGACTTCTACCAGAAGCTCAAGGCCAACGACATCATGATCGTCCAGGGTCACCAGCAGGTCTCCGACACGCTCAAGCGCGGGGAGCGGGTGATCGCCGCCGAAGGGTCCGACTCGTACGCCTACGACGACCGGAAGGCGGGGCACAAGATCAAGACCATCCTCCCCTCGGACGGCGCCTTTGCCATCCCCTCCCCGACGGCCATCGTGAAGGGCTCGCCGCATCCCAACGCGGCCAAGGCGTTCGCGGAGTTCATGATCGGCGACGGGGCGCAGGCGATCCTCACCGAGTGGGGCAACTACTCCTCCCGCGCCGACGTGAAGCCGCCCGTGGGATACGAGGCGCTCACGACCGTCAAGGTGCTCGAGGTCGACTACGACTACCTCGAGAAGGAGTCGGCCAACATCAAGCAGAAGTTCAACGAGATCTATCAGTAATGTCCTGGGGTCAGGTCTTGAGTTTTTCCGCGCCGTCCGAGGACACCGGGAAAAAGTAAAGACCTGGCCCCAGTCCTTATTCCTTACACGACACACATGCTCACCACCGACCGCGTCTCCGGTCTCGTGCTCGTCGGGGTCGCCGCCGCGGCCGCCGCCGGGACCCGAGGGCTCCCCGTCGGCAGCCTCGGCGAGCCGGGACCCGGCTTCCTGCCGCTCGTCCTGGCCGGCCTCCTCGCCCTCTTCGGGCTGATCGTCGCCTTCGCCGACCGCCGGTCGGGGGCGCTTCGCGCGCTCGAGTGGCCGGAGGCTCGACACGCCGTCGCCATCCTCGCCGCCTGCGCCTTCGCCGCCCTCGCGCTCGAGCGTCTGGGCTACCGGGCGACGGTCTTCGTGCTGGTGGCGGTCCTCGCCGGCGTCGTCGAGCGGCGCCGCCCGCTCGCCGCGCTCGCCGTCGCGGCCGGCCTCGCGGCCGTCACCTACTACGTCTTCGCCACCCTGCTCAAGGTGCCGCTCCCTCGCGGCCCGTTCGGACTCTGAGCGGTGCCCGAGACGCTTGCAGGCCTCGCGCACGGATTCGCCGCCGCGCTCGGGCCGGAGCTCCTCGGCTACGCCTTCGCCGGCTGCATCGTCGGGACGCTCGTGGGCGTGCTGCCCGGCGTCGGGCCCCTCGCCGGCATCAGCCTCCTCTTGCCGGTCACCTTCGGCCTCGACGCCACGCGCGCCCTCGTGCTCCTCGCCGGCATCTACTACGGCTCGATGTACGGGGGCTCGACCACGTCGATCCTCATGCGGATCCCCGGCGAGGCGGCGTCGGTCATGACCTGCCTCGACGGCTACGCGATGACCAGGAAGGGCCGGGGCGGGGCGGCCCTGGCCATCGCGGCGGTCGGCTCCTTCGTCGCCGGGACGCTCAGCGTCGTGGCGCTCATGCTGCTCGCGCCGCCGCTCGCGGAGTTCGCCCTGCGCTTCGGGCCGCCCGAGTACACGGCGCTCCTCGTGCTGGGTCTCCTCGTGCTCGCCTTCATGAGCACCGGCTCGATGCCGAGGGCGCTCGCCATGGCGACCCTCGGCCTCCTGGTCGGCATGGTGGGCATCGACACGATGACCGGCTTCACCCGCTTCACCTTCGGGGTGGTGGAGCTGTCGGACGGGATCGGCATCGTGCCGATCGCGGTCGGCCTGTTCGGCATCTCGGAGATCCTGCTCAGCGCGGGGCAACCGACGCCGCCGGCCGTCACGAAGCCCCGGTTGCGGGAACTCCTCCCCTCGCGAGAGGAGTGGCGGCGCTCGGCGGCGCCGATCGGCCGCGGCACGCTCCTCGGGTTCCTGATCGGCGTGATCCCCGGCTCGGCCCACATCATCGCGTCGTTCGTCTCCTACGCCGTCGAGCGCCGGCTCTCGCGCCGCCGCGACGAGTTCGGCCGGGGGGCGATCGAGGGGGTCGCGGGCCCCGAGTCGGCCAACAACGCCGCCGCCTCCGGCGCCCTGGTGCCGATGCTCGCGCTCGGCGTCCCGTCCGGCCCCATCCCCGCCGTCATGCTGGCGGCCATCATGGTCCACGGGCTCCAGCCGGGCCCCATGCTGATCCAGCAGTCGCCCGACCTCTTCTGGGGGTTCATCGCGAGCATGTACGTCGGCAACGTCGTGCTGCTGA
>DATCKS010000126.1:0-5064 GCA_036562265.1 Thermodesulfobacteriota bacterium
CTCGAAGAACCGGCCGTCGACCATCCTCACCGTGGGGCGGACGCCGAGCGCCCGAGGGGAGACGCCGCGCACCGGGACGTTCGCGTCGGTGTCGCGGCCCTTGAGCGGGAAGGGGGCCACGACGACGACCTCGGGGCTCGCCAGGGGGCCGCTGTCGCCGCGCGCCACACCCGGCGCGTCCTCGATGACCCGCACCTGGTCGAGCGAGATGCTGCTGTCCAGCTCCGAGGTGGCCCCCGCCCGCCGGACGATCGCGTTCTGGGGGGAGCCCGACGCCACGAGCGTCGCCTCGAAGCCGCGCGCGAGCGAGAGCATCGCCACGAACACGCCGACCGTCCCGGCGATGCCGAGCACCGCCACCACCGACGAGGTCCAGCGCGCCCTGAGACTCCGGACGTTGTAGATCAGCGGGATGGCCATGTCAGATCCGCCTGAGCGCGTCGACGACGCGCAGCCTCCCGGCGGAGAGCGCCGGCAGGATCCCCGCCGCGAGTCCTACGGCGATCGCGAGCACCGAGCCGACGACCATCGCGTCGGGCGGCAGGTAGAAGAAGGGGAGGAAGCCGCCGGTGGGATCGCCCCCCAGGGTGAAGAGCTTCGCGAGCCCGAGCCCGATGCCGCCGCCGACCGCCGCGATGACGACCGTCTCCGCGATGACCAGCGCGAGCACGAAGCGGTCGGAGAAGCCGATCGCCTTGAGGACCGCCAGCTCCCGCGTCCGCTCCCGCACGGCGATGGCCATCGTGTTTCCGGTCACGAGGAGGAGCGTGAAGAAGACGACGCCGCCGATGCTCAGGATCAGGAGCTGGATGTTCCCCATCTGCTTGACCCACGAGGCGGCAAAGGCCTTCTCGGTGTCGGTCCTGGTCTCCGCGGGGGAGTTGGCGAACGCCTCGTCGATCGCCGAGACGATCCGCACCGCGTCGTCGGGGTTGGCGATCCGGACCGTGTACCAGCCGACGCGACCCCTCTGCTCCGGGGCGAGCCGCTCGTCCAGGTAGTCCCAGCGGAACCAGAACTGCGTGGTGTCGTCCTCCGTCCGACGGCCGCGGTAGATGCCGCGGATGTTGAACTCCCAGGTGCCGGGGTAGATGGTGCCCCGCAGGGGGATGCGGTCGCCCACCTTCCAGCCGAACCGCCTGGCGAGGGACTCGCCGACGATGGCCCCCTCCCGGTCGCGCAGGAACGCCTGCCACTGGTCGTCGGGCACGATGAACTCGGTGAACAGCCGCAGGTAGTTCTCGGCGTCGATGGCGAACTGCGGGAAGAAGTTCCGCTCGTCCTGGTAGACGCCGCCGAACCAGTTCGCGAACGTCACTCCGGTGACGCCGGGGATGCGGGCGATCCGATCCCGGTAGGCCAGGGGGAGGGGCTGGATGAGCGAGACCCGGTTCACGACCACGAGCCGGTCGGCGCCGGCCACGTCCACGCCCTGCTGGAAGGCGCCGTGGACCACCGCCAGGATGCCGAACAGGAAGAGGGCGACCGCGAAGGAGCCGACGGTCAGGACGGTCCGGACCTTCTTGCGGAAGAGGTTGGCCAGGATCAGGTGGCGGTACTTCATCGACCCCGCCCCGCCGTCGCGGCCTCCACGAGCACCCCCTTCTCCAGGTGCAGCACCACCCGGGCTCGTTCCGCGGCCAGCGGATCGTGGGTGACCATGAGCACGGTCTTGCCGTGCTCCCGGACGAGCCGATCGAGGAGGTCGAGGATCTCGTCGGCGCTCTTGCGGTCGAGGTCGCCGGTCGGCTCGTCGCAGAGCAGGAAGGTCGGATCGGCCACGATGGCGCGCGCGATGCCGACCCGCTGCTCCTGCCCGCCCGAGAGTTGCCGCGGGTAGTGGTGCATGCGATCGGCGAGGCCGACGACCTCGAGCGCCGTCTCCACGTGGCGTCGGCGCTCGGCTTTCGAGAGACCGGTCAGAAGGAGCGGAAGCTCGACGTTCTGGAAGGCGGTGAGCACCGGGATCAGGTTGTACATCTGGAAGACGAATCCGACGTGGCGCGCCCGCCAGGCGGTCAGCTTGCGGGCCGACATGCGCGTGATCTCGTCGCCGTCCACCCTGATGCTGCCGGCCGAGGGGAGGTCGAGCCCGCCGAGGAGGTTGAGCAGCGTGCTCTTGCCCGACCCGCTCGGCCCCATGAACGCGACGAAGTCGCCGCGGTCGACGTCGAGGTCGAGCCCCCGGAGGACGTGGATCTCCTCGCCGCCGCGCCGGTAGGTCTTGCTAAGCCCGCGCACCTGGATCAGGCTCTTGCCGTCGTCCCGCCCGTCGATCCTGGCCATGACGCCTCCTACCGTCTCACCTCTACCCGCTGGCCGTCGCTCAGCGCGTCGACGCCGGTGACGACGACTTCCTCGCCGCCGGAAAGCCCCGCGATCACCTCGTGCTCGTCGCCTCGCGTCCCGCCCAGGCGCACCGCGCGCCGCTCGACCCGGCCCTCCCGGTGGACGAACACCGCGACCGTGTCGCCCTCCTCGCGCAGGGCGGCCCGCGGGACCAGGACCGTGCCGGCCGCCGCCGGCTCGCTCGGCGCCTCGCCGAGGAACGTGACCTTCACCCCCATGTCCGGGAGGATGCGCGGGTCCAGCTGGTCGAACGCCACCCGGACCTTCACCGTGGCCTTCTGCCGGTCCGCGGTCGGGATCACGGTGCGGACCGTCGCCGGGATCTGCCAGTCGGGGTAGGCGTCGAGAACGGCCGTGACCGGCTGGCCGGGACGGACCCGGGCGATGTACGACTCGTTCACGTCGACCTCGATCTCGAGCGACGTCATGTCGACGATGGTCGCGATCCCCGTCCGCGTGAAGCCGCCGCCGGCCGAGATCGGCGAGACCATCTCGCCGCGCTGGGCGTCCTTCGAGACGACGATCCCGGCGAAGGGGGCCCGAACCGTGCAGTTCTCGAGGTCCTGCTCGGCCACCCGGACGCGCGCCTCGGCGGCCTCGACCTGCTCGCGGGCGAGGGCGATGCGCGCCTTGAGCGCCTCGACGGCGGTGGCCGCCTGGTCGCGCGCCTGCTCGGGGACGAACCCCGCCTTCCAGAGCTCGTTCATGCGCGCGAGTTCGCGTTCGGCGTTGGCGAGGTTCACGCGCAGCTCGCCGAGCGTTGCGGCCGTTGCGTCGCGATCGGCCCTGGCCGAGAGGAGCCGCGCCCGGGCGTCCGAGTCGTCGAGCCTCGCCAGGACCTGCCCGGCCTTCACGTGCATCCCTTCTTCGGCGAGGATCTCGTTGACCCGCGCAGTGATCTTGGCCGCAACCGTCGCCCGCCGCCTGGGGGTCACGTACCCGCTCGCGTTGAGCAGGGCCGGACGGCCCGTGCCGGCGGTCGCGCGCACGGTGACGACGTCAACGACCGGCGCCGCCTCCCGCAGCAGGGCGAACCCGCCGGCGGCGAGGACGAGGAGGGCCGCCGCGAAGGCGGCGATCGCGCGCGGGCCGACGCGTGACGGGCGTCGCCGCGCCCGCTCGTCGATCTTGAGGCCCGAGAGGTCCGGGCCGCGTGTCCTGCCGCTTGTCGGTTCGTCGGGCACGTTCGGGTTCCACCAGGCGGATGCGTGACGGCGCCTCGTCGCCGGAGGAGCGGACATATAGCACACGGGCCCGGCCCCTTGCTACCCGGCGCCATGGCGGCCCGTTCGACGCGGCGGCGACCGCGCCGGTTGACGTCGCGCACAGCCTGGCCGAGCAGGACCTCGCGCGCGAGTTCGACGTGAGCGTGGGGACCATGCGCTGCGTCATCCAGATGCTCGTCGGCGAAGGGCACGTCTCTCGCGCCATCAGGGCGGGGGACGGCTCGCTCGTCGACCTCGTGCAACTCGAGCCCGACTCGTGCGTCCGCCTCGTGTCGCGGCGCCGGCTCGTGCCGCCGCCCGAGGTACGCCTCTCCCTCGGCGACGGCAAGGAGGCGGTCATGTTGCGTGTCGCTTCTCACGCGCTCCTGCGGCGTGCGGATGGGACGTTCACGCTCGAGCCGGGGCAGTTCTGGCGAGCCGAGCGCCCAGCCCGACGCCCCGGCGATATAACGGCTTTCTGCTTGACCGGTCCCGGACGCTCCGATAGCCTGGGTCATTGGGCCTCCACTCCTCCATGAGGAGTGGAAGCTCCGCCACGCGGGAGCGACGTCAGCATGAGCCAGCCGGCAACGGGCGGCGACCTCCTCATCGAGCGAGACGGTTCGACCGCCATCGTCACCTTCAACCGTCCGGACGCCCGCAACGCCATGACCTTCGAGATGTACGAGGGGCTCCACGACGCGTGCGAGCGGTTCGACGCCGACCCGGAGGTCCGCGTGGTGGTCCTGCGGGGCGCCGGCACGAAGGCGTTCGTGACGGGCACCGACATCCGCCAGTTCCTCGACTTCACCACCGCCGAGCACGCCCTTGAGTACGAGGCGCGCGTGAGCCGGGTCCTCAAGCGGGTCGTGGCGATGACGAAGCCGACCATCGCCATGGTGCAGGGGGACGCGGTCGGCGGCGGGCTCGGCATGGCGATCGCGTGCGACCTGCGCATCGCGGCGAGCCACGCCCGCTTCGGCATCCCCATCGCGCGGACGCTCGGCAACATCGTCGCGCCCACGGGGGTCGCGCTCCTCGCGGCCACCGTCGGGCCGGTGCGCGCGCGGGAGATCCTCCTGACGGCGCGCCTCCTCGACGCGGCCGAGGCGAAGGCCATCGGGCTCGTCGACGAGGTCCATCCCGCCGAGGCGCTCGAGTCGCGCGTCCGCGAGCTTGCGGCGCACCTGGCGACGCTCGCGCCGCTCACGCTCGCCGGCGTGAAGGAGTACGGCCGGCGGCTCCTCGAGGCCTTCACGGTGAAGGACGCCGAGGACATCATCCTCTCCTGCTATCTGAGCGAGGACTTCAAGGAAGGCGTCCGCGCGTTCCTCGAGAAGCGCAAGCCCAGGTGGCAGGGCCGCTGACCATGGCGGGGCCGCTCGAGGGGATCCGCGTCGTCGACCAGACGCAGGTCATGGCCGGCCCCTCGTGCAGCCAGCTCCTCGGCGACATGGGGGCCGAGGTCATCAAGGTCGAGCCGCCGGAAGGGGACAGCACGCGCCGCCAG
>DATCKS010000155.1:0-1692 GCA_036562265.1 Thermodesulfobacteriota bacterium
GCCCGCAACTCCGGCGTGAACGCGTCGCCGAAGTCCTCCGCCTCGAAGATCGGGCGGATCTCGATCTCCGACTCCTCGCCCGGCATCGGGTCCGGGCAGCGGCGCACCCACTCGACCGCCTCCTCCATCGACGTCACCTGCCAGATCCAGAAGCCGGCGACGAGTTCCTTCGTCTCGGCGAACGGGCCGTCGACGACGATCCTCTTGCCGCCCGAGAACCGCACGCGCTTCCCCTTGCTGCTCGGGTGGAGACCCTCCCCCGCCAGCATGACGCCCGCCTTCACCAGCTCCTCGTTGAACCGGCCCATCTCGGCGAGCAGCGTCTCGCTCGGCATCACGCCGGCCTCGGAGTTCTTCGTCGCCTTGACCATGACCATGACTCGCATCGTCGTGCTCCCTCGGGGTTAACAGGTCGCTCCGGCCCTGGACGACCGCGAGCGCGGCGTTTCCGGATGGAGACGAACGAGCCCCTGCAGGATCGACATGCGCCCCGGGCCTCCGCCCTCGCCACCGCGTCCCCACCGTACCCCGTCCCGGTGGCGCAGGAGCCGGCCGCGCGCCAACTACCCGAAACGCTTGAAGGATTGCCGAGGACCGGGCCGCGAGCCGGCCGATTCGAGGGCCGGACGATGGGTGAGCCGCCGCGCGGCGAGCACCCGGCGGCCGCACGCCGGACGCCGGTCGTTGCGCTTGACAACGAACCGAGCGAGGGGGTAGACATGCGACCCCCACGACGTGGCTCGCGCCATCGAAGCCATGAGGGTCGCCATGTTCCTCCTGATCGCCCTCCTCCTCGTCCTCACCGGGCCCGCGACGCCCGCGCTCGGCGAAAGCATCCACCGAGAGCCCGGTACGGTGCTTCGCGTCGTCGACGGCGACACCGTGGACGTCCAACTCGGCGGCCGGCGCGAGCGCCTTCGGCTCATCGGCCTCAACACGCCCGAGACCGTCGACCCCCGTCGCCCCGTCGAGTGCTTCGGGCGTGAGGCGAGCGCGAAGGCGAAGGCCCTTCTCCCCGCCGGCACCCGCGTCTACGTCGAGCAGGACCCGCAGCAGGGCCAGCGCGATCGCTACGGCCGGCTGCTCGCCTACCTCATTCTGCCCGACGGCCGCAACTTCGCCGAGGTCATGATCGCCGATGGGTACGGCTTCGAGTACACCTACCGGCTCCCCTACCGCTACCAGGAGCGCTTCAGGGCCGCACAGGCCCGGGCACGGGCGGAGCAGCGCGGACTCTGGGCGCCCAGCGCGTGCCCCGAACGGCGCCCCGACGCCCCCCAGGCGCGCCGCGCCGATCCTCAGGCCCAGGGGGCGCTTCGCAGCGCAGGACGCCAGCCCGACTCCTAGCGCCGTCTGAAGCGCCGGCAGCGGGGCCGCTCATCCGGCCCCTCGGGCGGCATGGCCGGGTGGGACCGGCTCGCGTCCCTGGCTGATGCGTACGGCGCCGGTGAAGCACCCGGCCGGTCCGCTGTCGGAAGGCTGTGAGCCGCGTCGATCACTCGCGAGTCCTACGTCCGACGTCCTCGATACCTTCGGCGGCGGTGTCCTCTCCGCGCGTGGCGCTCCTGTTGTGGACGTTTCGGTGAAGCGGGCCGCAGAGCGACGCCACGGGCCGACGCTGCGCGCACCTTCGTAGACCGGCAGGGTTGCCTCCCCAGAAGACAGACCCGGGTTCGGCCGGTCGATCCGTGG
>DATCKS010000255.1:0-1545 GCA_036562265.1 Thermodesulfobacteriota bacterium
GTCCGTGTCGTGGCTCACCCGACGATTCGCTCCGGAATGCTCGTGCTGGCGCCTGCCCCTGCATCGTAGGAGGGGACGGACGAGTGTCAAGCGCGGGCTGGCCCGCCGGCGCCGGTCGGCGTCCCCGATCGAGCGGCCCGGCGTGCGGTGAGGGGGAGGCGGCCCGGGCGGCGTTCCCGGCGGCCGGCGTCCGCCGAGGCGACGGACCCGCTGCGGCGGCTGCACCATACGTTACGTTCCGCCGGCCCGGTCCGGACCGGGTCGGGGGCCCGGCGCAGGCGTCCACCCTTGACGTCGAGCCGTCTCGGGGAGAACGTAGAAGCGGGCGCAACGGGCGCTAGCTCGCCCCACCCGAACGGCGAGGACGAGGGGAGCGGGCGGAGCGGCCCCCGTTCGGGACCTGGTGCGGCGCCGAACCGCAACTCCTCGAAAGAAGGGGGCTTTCCGGTGGAACTCCTCGATCGGCTCTTCGAGCTGCGCAGGCGGGGTACGACCGTCGGCACGGAGGTCGTCGCCGGCGCGACGACCTTCATGGTGATGGCGTACATCCTCTTCGTGAACCCCATCATCCTCGGTGAGGTCGGCCTGCCGCGGGAGCAGACGGCGGCGGTCACGGCGCTCGCGGCGGGCGTCATGTCGATCGCGATGGGGCTCTACGCCAACATGCCGATCGCCCTGGCGTCGGGCATGGGGCTCAACGCGGCGGTCGCCTTCACGCTCGTCGCCACCTACAAGCTCTCGGTCGAGGAGGCGATGGCGGTCGTCTTCTGGGAGGGGGTCGTCATCACGCTCCTGGTCCTGACCCGCGTTCGCATCGCCATCTTCCGCGCCATCCCGATGGCGCTCAAACGGGCCATCGGCGTCGGCATCGGGCTGTTCATCGCGCTGATCGGCGCGTCCCAGGCGGGGCTCGTGCAGGCGGGACAGGCCCCCGGCGTGCCGATCACCGTGGACCTCGACCTCGGCAAGCCGGTGACCATCGTCGCCATCCTCGGCCTCTTCATCACCGCGGCGCTCCTGGCGCTGCGCGTCAAGGCGGGGATCCTGCTCGGCATCGTGATCACGACCGTCATCGGCGCCTTCTTCGGGCTCACGACGGCGCCCTCGGCCCTCGTGGCGCTGCCCGACTTCTCGCAGGTCGGCAACATCGACTTCGGCGTCATTCTCAGGGCCTCCCTCTGGCCGGCGATCTTCGCCTTCCTGGTCGCCGACTTCTTCGACACGATGGGGACGATGGTGTCGGTCGCCGGGGAGGCGAAGCTCCTCGGCCCCACCGGCGACGTGCCGCGGGGCAACCGGGTCCTCCTCGTCGACTCGCTGGCCGCCGCGTTCGGG
Organism: Thermodesulfobacteriota bacterium; assembly: GCA_036562265.1. Classification (GTDB taxonomy): domain Bacteria; phylum DASVDK01; class DASVDK01; order DASVDK01; family DASVDK01; genus DASVDK01. The sequence continues at coordinate 1,336 of DATCKS010000255.1, forward strand.
GGGTTCTTGCGGGCGTCGTCGGTCACGTCGTACATCGAGAGCGCGGCCGGCGTGGCCGCCGGGGGCCGTACGGGACTCACCTCGGTCGTGACCGGCCTCATCTTCCTCGCCTGTATCTTCATCGCGCCGCTCGCCGGCATCGTCCCCGCGGCGGCCACCGCGCCGGCGCTCATCGTGGTCGGCTTCTACATGATGACCGTGGTCAAGGAC
>DATCKS010000257.1:0-5831 GCA_036562265.1 Thermodesulfobacteriota bacterium
TGCAGACGAGCCTCAGCGTCGACGAGGCTATTCGACAGATCCTGCTCGCCGTGGCCCCGATCGGCACCGAGCGGGTCGGCATCCTCTCGGCGGTGGGACGCGTCCTCGCCGAGGACGTGACGGCCGATCGGCCGATCCCCCCCTGGGCCAACTCGGCGATGGACGGCTTCGCGGTGCGGCACGACGACCTCGTCGCGGCGCGCCCCTCGCGCGAGCGGCCGATCGAGCTGGCGGTCGTCGACGAAATCGCCGCCGGCCGGATGCCGACGCGCGCCGTCGGGCCCGGCGAGGCGGCCCGGATCATGACCGGCGCGCCGCTGCCGGCCGGCGCCGACACGGTGATCCCGATCGAGGACGCCGAGGCGCGTGACGGCCGGGTGCGGCTCCTCGCGGGGGCCGACCGGGGCGCGAACGTCCGTCCCGCCGGCCAGGACGTCCCGGCCGGCGAGTGCGTGCTGCCCGCCGGCACGCCGGTCACCCCGGCGGTCGTCGGGATGCTGGCGCAGCTGCGGCGCAGCTTCGTGACCGTCGGCGCGGCGCCGCGCGTCGCGATCCTCTCCACGGGCGACGAGCTGCTCGAGATCGACGAGGCGGCCGACGCGCGGCCCGACCGGGCGACGATCGTCAACTCCAACGCCTACCAGCTCGCCGCGGCGATCGCCGAGGCCGGGGCGAGACCGGTCCAGCTCGGCATCGCCGAGGACCGCCGCGAGGCGATCCGGGCGAAGGTGGAGAACGGCCTCCGGGTGGCCGACTGCCTGGTGTCGACCGGCGGCGTCTCGGTGGGCGACTACGACTTCGTGAAGGACGTCCTCGACGACCTCGGCGCCGACGTCCGGTTCTGGAAGATCGCCGTCCGGCCCGGCAAGCCGCTCGTCTTCGGGCTCGTCCAGGGGCGGCCCTACTTCGGGCTGCCGGGCAACCCCGTCTCCTCGCTCGTCACGTTCGAGCTGTTCGTCCGTCCGGCGCTCCGGCAGATGATGGGCTATCGCGGCGAGCGGCGCTTCCGCCCCACGATCGAGGCCGAGGTGCGCGAGCGCTTCACGGTGCCTCCCGGCCGCCGCCACTACCTGCGCTGCCGCCTCTCGCGGACGCCCGATGGGGGCTACGCCGCGGTGACGACCGGCAACCAGGACTCGGCCATCCTCACGTCGCTCGTGCGGGCCGACGGGCTCCTCGTGGTGCCCGAGGACCGGCGCGAGGTCCGCGTGGGTGAGCGGCTCCCGGTGGTGCTGCTCGGGTAGGGGAGCGACCGGTGGCTCGCGTAACGTTCTCCCCCGAGGAGCTCGCGGCGCTCGACCAGGCCGGCCGGCGTGTCCAGTACCGCGCGCGCGAGTTCTGCTACCTGCAGGGCGACCCGGGCGACAGCGTCTTCGTGCTCCGGTCCGGACGGGTGCGCGTGTCGCGCATCACCAACGACGGTCGCGAGTTCACGCTCGCCTACCTCAAGCCGGGCGAGCCGTTCGGCGAGCTGGCGCTCGTCGACGGCGCGCCGCGGGAGACGGTGGCGGAAGCGGTCGAGGACAGCGAGGTGACCGTCGTCCGCGTGGACGACCTCGAAGCGCTCCTCGCGGAGCGGCCGGCGCTCGCCATCAAGTTCGCCAAGCTCCTCGGCCAGCGCAACAAGGTGATGGCCGACAAGGTCGAGGACCTGGTCTTCCGCGACGTGCCGGCGCGCCTCGCCGGCCTCCTCCTCACGCTCGCGAGCGACTTCGGCGTGGGCGGCGAGCGGGGCACCCGCTTCCCGTTCAAGATCACCCACCGGGAGCTGGCCGCCTGCATCGGCTCGTCACGCGAGACGGTGAGCCAGACGCTCACGCTCTTCGCCCGCGACCGGCTCATCGCGCGCAGCGGCCGGCAGATCATCATCACGGCGCCCGACGGCCTGTCGCGCCTGGTGGGGCGCGGGTCGCCGTCGGGGGGCGAGCGCTGAACGTGCGCCTCATCGCGGCGCTCGTCCTCGTCCTCGTGCTTCCGTCCGCGGCATCGGCCCAGTGGCGGCCGACCGTCGAGATCCGCCCCTCGGGCGGCCGGCCGGTGACGGTGACGGTCGAGGTGGCCGACACGCCCGAGAAGCGGCAGGTCGGCCTCATGCATCGCGACCACCTGCCGGCCTCGGCCGGCATGCTCTTCGTCTTCGAGGACGAGGCGCTGCAGACCTTCTGGATGAAGAACACCCGTATCCCGCTCGACATGCTCTTCATCGGCGGCGACGGCCGCATTCGGGGGTGCGTGGAGCGGGCGGAGCCCTTCACCGAGACGCCGCGGTCGGTCCCGGTGCCGGTCCGCTACGTGCTCGAGGTGAACGCCGGTTTCTGCGCGGCGCACGACGTGAGGCCCGGAGACCTCGCCGTCATCCGTGGCGTTCCCGGCGTGCCGGCGGCGCCCGGGGCGGCGCGCTGAGGCCGCGTGGCCGACGGTCCGCCCGTCTCGCGCCGGCCGTCCTCCTCGTGACGGCGGCCTGGGTCGCCGGCGGGTGCGGGGCGCGGCCGGCGCCGGGGGGCGCCGGGAGCCCGGCGGCGCCGCCCGGCCTCGCGCTGATCGACCGGCACTGCACCACCTGCCACACGCTCGACCGGACGCTCGGCGCCGGCGGCACCGAGGACGAGTGGGAGGCGACGCTCGCGCGGCACGTGTCGCGGTACGCCGTCGGCGAGGTGACCGGTCTCTCCGACACCGAGCGGTCGACCATCGTGTCGTACCTCGCGGCCGTGCGCCCGCCGGACGTCGGGCGTCGGCCGCTTCGGGCCGCGGCCGTCGTCCCGCAGTCGTCGGCGTCGCCGCCGCGGAGCGGCGGACCCGGGCCGAGGGAGCCCCGGACCGAAGCGTCCGGCGCGCCGACCGAAGCCGCCGAGCGGATGCCCGCGGGGCCCGACCCGGTCCTGACCGAGGGACGCCCCGGCAAGTCGCTGGCCGCGCTCGACTCGCGGGTGCGCGACGCGGTGGAGCGCGGAGCCGAGCGCTGGCAGGCGGAGGGCTGTCCCACCTGTCATCGGAGCGACGTCGAGGTGCGCGCCTGGTGGGGGGCGTTCCCCCAGGTGCCGCTCTTTCGGCCCGAGGCGGGGGTGGTGACCTTCGAGCAGGCCGTCGCGTACTGGCGGAGGCGGCCGGGAGGCCCCCTGGCCGGCGGCGGGCCGGCGACGGGCGAGGAGGACCTGGTGAGCTACCTCGCCTGGCGCGCCGACGGGGCGCCGATGGCGCCGGGTCGGGCGTACCCGCTCCCACCGGCCGCGGACCTCGCGCGGCTCGAGGCGGTGGTCGCCCGCGGCCGCGTCGTGGCGGACGGCGAGCCTGGCCGCGCCGATCGGGGCGCCTGCGGCGGCTGCCACGGCGCCGGCGGCGCGGGTGGGCAAGCGCCGGAGATCGTCGGGAGCGCGGCGCACTTCCCCCGCTTCGTGCCGGAACTGGGGCGGGTGGCCACGCTCGAGGAGTTCCTGACCGGGCACCTCGCCACGGTGAGCCGCGAGGACCCGCTCGAGGTGCGGCGCCTGGGGCCGCCCGGGAGCCCCGATTCGGTGGCGGTCGTCGCGTACCTGGCGTGGCTCGCCCGCGATCGGCTGGTGGACATGGGCCGGCCCCCCGGCGCGAGGCCCCGCGGCTCGGCCGAACTCGGGCGGGAGCTCTTCGAGCTACGCTGCGGCATCTGCCACGATCCGCGGGGACGGCAGCCGGGGCCGCTCGGGCCGGGGCTGGCCGGCCTCTTCGAGCGGCCGCGCGCGGGACGTCCGCTCGATCCGGAGGCCGTCGTGCGAACGATCCGCGCCGGCGCCCGCGGGATGCCGGCCTTCTTCGACCTGACGGCGGCGCAGATCGAGGATCTCCTCGCGTACCTGAGAACCCTCTAGGGAGGACACGACTCGCGATGGCAACGCCCGCACCCGTGATCGTCTACGTCTCGAATACCCCCACCTGGCGGGACCGCGCGCTCCGCTTCCTCGACGCGCGCGGCGTGCCGTACGAGGTGCGCAACGTCGTCGCCGACCACAGGGCGATGAGCGAGCTGATCATGCTCACCGGGCAGCAGCGCATCCCCACGCTCGTCCGCGGGCGCGCGTACGCGGCCGGCTACGACGAGGCGGCCTGGGCCGAGCTGCTCGAGGGGTAGGGGGCGCGGCGCACCCGGCCGCCCGTCAGCGCGCGCTCGTCACCCCGACCCGCCGGCACCACCTCGCCACCGGGCAGGTCGAGCACCACGGCGAGATCGGGCGGCAGATCCCCTGGCCGAACTGCACGAGCAGCCGGTTGATCTCGATCCAGTAGGGCCGGGGCAGCTTCGCCCGGAGCGCCATCTCCGTCTCCTCCGGCGTTCGGGTCTCGACGTACCCCCACCGGTTGGTGATGCGGTGGACGTGGGTGTCGACGCAGATGCCGGGCAGGCCGTAGCCGAGGCTCGCGACCAGATTTGCGGTCTTGCGCCCGACCCCGGGCAGCTCGAGGAGCGCGTCGAGGTCGCGCGGCACCTCGCCGCCGTATCGCTCGAGGAGGATCCGGCAGATCTCCCGGATCTGGCCGGCCTTCTGCCGGTAGAAGCCGACCGGGTAGATCGCCTTCGCGATCGTCGCCTCGTCGAGGGCGAGCATCGCCTGCGGGTCGGCGGCGAGCGCGAAGAGCCGACGCGCGGCGTGGATGGTCGTCGAGTCCTGGGTCCGGAGCGACAGCACCGTCGCGACCAGGATCTGGAAGGGGGACCCGGAGTTCTCGGCGACGAACGAGACCGACGGCACGTCCCAGCCGGCGGAGGCGGCGCGCAGCACGCGGAGGGCGGCGGTCGCCTCGCGCGTCGTCATCGGCCCCCGGCGACGCGATCGAAGAAGCGCACCACGGACTCGCATACGAGATCCTTTTCCACGTCCACGGTTACGAGATGATAGGCCCGCTCGAGCCAGAGCGTCTCGACCGGTCCCCCGAGGCGCCGCTCGAGCATCTCGACACTCCCCGGCCAGGCGGTGTGGTCCTTGCGGGCGTGGACGACGAGCGCGGGGGAGCGCACCGCGGCGAGCCCACGCACGACGCTGCGCCGGAGCGCCTCCAGCTCGACGAAGGCCCGCGCCGGGATCTTCGGGGTGTGGGGGGAGCCGGCCACCGCGGCCTGATCGAACACGTCGCGCGGCCCCTTGTCGGCGAAGCGCCAGCGCTCGCGCACGCCGAGGCGCGGCAAGAGCCAGCCGTAGAGGCGGGACCGCCCGACGAACCGGAGCGGCGTCGCCAAGAGGGCGAGGCCGGCCACGGCGAGGCCGCGCGCGGCCGCGAGTTCCAGCGCGAGGAGCGCCCCCATCGAGAGCCCCGCCACGCAGACCGGCCCGCCGGTCTCGGCCAGACGGTCGAAGGCGTTGCCGACCGCCTGCGTCCAGTCGGCCCGCGTCGCCCGCTCGAGCGTCTCCGGGGTGCCGTCGTGCCCCGGCAGCCGCGGCGTCTCGACGCGGAAGCCGGCCGCCGCGAGGGCGGCGCCGAGAGGGGCCATCTCCCAGGGATCGCCCGTGAAGCCGTGGAGGAGGAGGGCCGACCGCATCGACCGGTTCACCCCTGCCGCTGCGCGAGAAGGACGGCGCCGACGATGAGGGCGCCGCCGACCGCCTCGAAGGGGCCGAGCGGCTCGCCGAGCGTGAGCCAGGCGATGACGATCGCCGCGGCCGGCTCGAGCGTGAGCATGATCGCCGCGCGCGTCGGCGTGAGGAGCGCCATCCCGCGCAGGGAGAGGGCGAAGGGGACGAGCGTCGACACGGTCGAGAGGGCGAGGAGGCCGTTCCAGGCGTCGCGCGGCAGGTTCGGCGCGAGCCGGTAGGCCTCCGGAGCGACGATCGCCCAGAAGAGGGTCGCGAAGAGGAGGGCGT
>DATCKS010000277.1:0-3562 GCA_036562265.1 Thermodesulfobacteriota bacterium
GCCCCACGGCGACCCCGACGCCCGCGCCGACGCCGACCCCTACCCCCGTGCCCACGCCGGAGCCGACGCCGCCCGTCCAGTTCTTCGCCGGCGTGCCGCTCTTCCCGGGCAGCCGGCCGGTCCGCCTCGACCTCGAGGGGAACGAGTGGGAGGCCACGTACGCCTCGGACGCGCCGCTCGCCGAGGTCCTGGGCTTCTACGACCTCGCGCTTCCCGACGCGGGCTGGCGCATCGAGGCCCGCGACGACCGGCGCGACGGCGTCGTGTACCGGATCGAGCGAGGCGACGAGGAGGGCCGGGTCCGCCTGCGCGGGCGGGCCGACGGCACGGAGATCCAGATAACCGTCGAGCGCAACTGAACCGGCGGGGGTCAGGCCTTTCCATTTTCCATGGGGTCAGGCCTTTCCATTTTCCACGACGAGACGCGACGGCCGGACCCTGCCTGAGCGTCGCCCCGAGGCCGTACGGACAGAGCCCTAGGCGGCCGGTTGAGCGCGTTCCTCGGCGGCCGCGCGCGGCAGGCGTACGACGAACGTGCTGCCGCGGCCCGGGCCCTCGCTCTGCGCGCCGATGGTGCCGCCGTGCAGCGCCGCGACCTGGCGACAGATCGCGAGGCCGAGGCCGGTGCCCCGCGGCCCGCGGCCGGCCGGTCGCGGCACCCGGAAGAACGGCTCGAAGATCCGCTCGAGGTACTCCCGGGGAATCCCCTCGCCGGTGTCCCGTACCCGCAGCTCGACCTGGTCGCCCGAGACGCCCCCCTCCACGAGGACCGTCCCTCCCGGCGGCGTGAACTTGATGGCGTTCGACACCAGGTTCGTCACGAGCTGCTCGAGCTTGAGCCGGTCGCCGGCCGCGAGGCAGCCTTCCGGCAGGGTCGCCTCGAGGGTGACGCCCTGTTCGCGGGCGAGGGCGCCGAACACCGCCAGGCTGTCGCGGACGAGCACGCGGAGGTCGACCGGCTCGCGGGCGATCGTCTCGCCGTGGGCGGCGAGCTTCGAGGCGTCGAGGAGGTCGTCGACGAGCGCCGCCATCGTCTGGAGGTTGCGCGTGGCGATGTCGAGGAGCGTGTCGGGTGATTCCCGGAGCACGCCGGTCATGGCGCGGCCAAGGAGCCTGATGGTGCCGAGCGCCGAGGTGAGCGGGGTGCGCAGCTCGTGCGAGGCGCGCGCGAGGAACGCGTCGCGCGCCCGGACCGCCTCCTGGGCCTCGCGATAGAGCCTGGCGTTGTCCACCGCGAGCGCGGCGCGCCGGCCCAGCTCCTCGGCCACCGGCAGGTCGGCCTCCGTGTAGCGCCGCTCCGATTCGCTGATCACGAGCGAGAGGGCGCCGAGCGCGCGCCCCCTCGCCACGAGCGGCACGCAGAGGAACGAGCGGACGCCGACCGCTTCGAGGATCCGCCGGTGCTCGACGCAGCCGCTCACGGTCCCGATCCAGCCGTCCGGGACGACCGGGAGCAGCTCGGGTCGGCCGGTGCGGATCACGTGGGCCGCCGGGTAGGCGCCCTCCGGGGCGGGCGGGTGGTCGGCGAGCTCCTTGAGCCGGGTTGCCTTCTCCGCCTCCCGGTGCGTCATGGCGACGGCGCGGAAGCGACCGTCGGGCTCGGCGAGGTCGATGACGCACCAGTCCGCCAGGTCCGGCACGGCGAGCCGCGCGATGAGCGCGAGCGTCGTCTCGTAGTCGAGCGAGGAGCCGAGCGCCGCCGACGTCCGATCGAGCAGCCGGAGCGCCGCCTCCGTGCGGGTCCGCTCGGTGATGTCGGTCTCGATCCCGCAGACGGCGTAGGGGGCGCCGCGCTCGTCGTAGAGCGGGAACTTGGTCGACATGAACGTGTGGAGGCCGTCGGCCTGCGCCACCGGCTCCTCGAACTCGACGGGGCCGCCGGCCTCGATCACCCGCAGATCGTGCTCGTGGTAGAGCGCCGCGAGGTGCGGGGCATGGATGTCGGCGTCGCGCTTGCCGAGGACCTGCGAAGGCTCGCCGAACCCGTGCACGGCGAGGAACCGGCGGTTGGCGAGGAGGTAGCGGCCCTCGAGGTCCTTCACGAAGACGAGCGCCGGGGTCCGGTCGATGATGGCCTGCAGGAAGGCCTCGCGCGCCGCCAGCGCGGCCTCGGCGCGGCGCTGCTCCGTCACGTCGATCGAGAGGCCGCCCACGAAGAGCTGCCCGGTCGAGTCGGCGAGGCGGAACTTCGCCGACAGGAGTTCGCGGGCGCCGAGCGAGTCGTGGATCCGCTCGACCGCCTTGACGGGACTGCCGGTCTGCATGACCTCCCGGTCGGTCTGCTCGAGGCGTTCGGCGACGTCGGCCGGGAAGAGGTCGGCGTCCGTCTTGCCGAGCCACTCGGCCGCCGGCCGGTGTGACTCCTCCTCGGTCACGCGGTTCACGTAGACGTAGCGGCCCCGTGCGTCCTTGATGTAGGCGCGGATGGGGCTGTGGGTCATAAAGGCGTCGAAGCGGGAGCGACTCTCGGCGAGCGCCGCCTCCTTGGCCTGCAACTGGGCGGCGAGGTCGTTCAGGTCGGCGGCGAGCGAGACGAGCCCTTCCGGTCCACGGACCTTCGTTCGATGCCGCAGGTCTCCGCGCCGGATCGCGGCGAGGCCGGCCGACAGCCCGATGAGCGGGCGTGCCAGGAAGGCGCTGAGGGCCAGGGCGAGACCGACGGCCAGGGCGCAGACGGCCACCGTCGTCCAGACGGCCGCCCGCAACTCCCGGTACGCCGGGGCGAGCGCCAGGCGAGGGGACTGGAGGACGGCCACCACCCAGCCGATCCCGGGGACCGAGGTCATGGCGACCAGCCGCTCCTCGCCGGTCAGGGCATCGAGGACGCGAGCCGCCCGGACCTGGCCGCCCCGCGCCGCCTCGGTGAGGATCGGCACGGCCGCGAAGTCGCGCTGCTCCCAGGTGAGGTCGGTCGAGCCGCCGTACACCATCAACCGGCCGGCCCGGTCGATCAGGACGGGGTAGGCGCCCCCGCCGAGCCGCACGCGCAACTCGTCGGCCAGCCGCGCCGCCGGCACCCCGATGGCCACCGCGCCGAGGAGCCGTCCCTGCGCGTCGCGATGCGCGGCGGCCACGCCGAAGAACGGCGTGCCCGTGCGGCCGCGGGTGAGGTCGCTGACGACGACGTTCTCGCCCGCGAGGAGCGCCCGCACGGCCGGCTCCGCCGAGACGTCGACGCCGATCGCCCCGATCGGGTCGCCGTCGATCACGCGGCCGCGCGGATCGATCAGGGCGACGCCGTTCACCTCGGGGTGGGCGGCACGGATGCTGGCGAGGAGCGCGTGGCGATCCGCGGGCGGCGGCCGCCCCCCGAGGATCGCCTGGGCGCCGACCTCCGCGACCCGCACGTAGTGCGTCACCGACGCGGCGACGCCCTGGGCGAGCGAGGCGGCCGCGGCCGCCTGGCTGTCGAGCGCGGCCCGTTCGGCCGACCGGTAGGCCCGCTGGACGTGTGCCACGCCGGCGATCGTCACCACCGCGGCAAGGCTCATGAAGGCCGCCAGGAGCAGCAGCCAGAGCCGCCATCCACGGCGCGCGGGGGTGTTGCGGTCCGCTCCCATAC
>DATCKS010000289.1:0-1712 GCA_036562265.1 Thermodesulfobacteriota bacterium
GGCGATTGCCCGGGTGGCGCGGATGGCGTTCGGCCGGCCGACGCCGCCGCCTTGAGATCCAAGGCCGATCCCGGGCAGGCTGCCGGCTCCGGCGCGCATCCCCGGGGCCCGCGCCGGCGCTAGATCTCGACCTGCATCCCCAGCTCCACCACGCGGCCGGGGGGAATGCCGAAGTACGCGGTGGCCGGGCGGGCGTTGCGCGAGGGGAAGGCGAAGAGCGCCTTGCGCCAGCGCATCATGCCGGAGCGGCCGTGGGTGAGGAGGGTTTCGCGGGAGAGGTAGACGCTCGTCGTCGCCGGGTCGGTCTCGAGGCCGTGTGCCCGGCAGCGCGCGAGAGTGTCCGGCACGTTCGGCGTCTCCATGAAGCCGTAGCGGGCGACGACGCGCCGGAAGCCCTCGGCGAGGCGCTCGACGGCGAGGCGCTCGCCGGCCGGCACGCGCGGCACGTCCTCGAGCACGAACGACAGCAGCACGACCTGCTCGTGGAGCACCTTGTCGTGCTTGAGGTGGTGGAGGAGGGCGATGGGGCCCCCCGGGGATCGGACGACATGAAGACCGCGGTGCCCGGGACGCGCGGCGGCCTCCGTCTGGCCACGTCCTCGAGGAGGAGATCCATCGGCATGGCGCGCTCGCGCATCTGCCGCGCGAGCGCCGCACGCCCGTCCTTCCAGGTGAGCATCACGGTGAAGAGCGCGGCGCCGATCGCCACGGGAAACCAGCCCCCCTCGGCGAACTTGAGCAGCGTCGAGCCGAGGAGCGGGAGGTCGAAGGCGAGGAAGCCGGCCGCGAGGAGGCCGGCGCGCCAGCGCGGCCACCGCCACGCCTGCCGGAGCGCGACGACGTAGACGATCGACGTGATGGTCATGGCGCCGGTCACGGCGAGGCCGTAGGCCGCTGCGAGCGCGCTCGACTCGCGGAACTCGAGGACGAGCCAGATGCAGGCCACCATGAGCCCGTAGTTGACCTCGGGGATGTAGATCTGCCCCTCGGCCGACTCGGAGGTGTGGACGATCGTCAGGCGGGGGCAGTAGCCGAGCTGGACCGCCTGCCGCGCGAGCGAGAACGCCCCGGAGACGAGCGCCTGCGAGGCGATGATCGTGGCCGCCGTCGCGAGGCCGACCATGGGATTGAGGAGCGGCCCGGGGACGAGGGCACAGAATGGGTTCGCCGAGGCGGCGGGCGACGCGAGGAGGCGCGCCCCTGGCCGAAGTAGTTCAGGACGAGGGCCGGCCAGACGAGGCCGCGCCAGCCGAGCCGGATCGGGCGTCGTCCGAAGTGCCCCATGTCGGCGTAGAGCGCCTCGCTCCCGGTGACGACGAGGACGATCGCGCCGAGGAGGGCGAAGGTGCGAGCCGGCCGCTCGACGAACAGCTCGACGCCGTAGAGGGGGTTCAGCGCCGCGAGGACGGACGGTTCGCGCGCGACCTGGACGAGTCCGGCAAGCCCGATCGCGACGAACCAGACGAGCAGGATCGGGCCGAAGACGCGGCCGATGCCGGCGGTGCCGCGGCGCTGGACGAGGAACAGCGCGACGAGGATCGTCACGGTGAGCGCGATGACGGCCGGTCGGGGCACGTCCGCGCCGACCTCGAGCCCCTCGACGGCGGACAGGACGGAGATCGCTGGCGTGATCGCGCCGTCGCCGTAGAGGAGGGCCGCGCCGAACAGGGCGGCGAGCACGAGCGGGCTCGCCCGGCCCGACGGCCCGAGGT
>DATCKS010000310.1:0-6554 GCA_036562265.1 Thermodesulfobacteriota bacterium
ACCTCGCCCTGCGCGACCCCTGGTGCGCGGCGGCCCGCCTCGTCCTCAGGGTCGCCGACCGCGCCGCGTACCCGAAGCCCGACGAGGGCCGCCTCTTCCTCGCCGCGCGCGGCCTCGCCGCCGCCTGCCGCCGCCGCACCGGCCCTGCCGGCGGCCGGGCGGCGCTCGTCGCCCGGCTCCTCCTGGTCCCGCTCCTCCCCCCGCGCGCCGCGCGGCGGCTCGTCCCGGCGACCCTCGCGCGGTGGCGCGCCGCGCTCGGCGAGCCCGCCCCCGACGCACCCGGAATGCCCACGAGAGCCGCACCGCCGCCACAGGTGGCGCACCGCGTTCCCACGCGGGCGGCGTGGTGAGCCGTTGCTCCTCCCGGCAGCGTAACCCGCGCTAGCGAGAGAGGCCGAGCATGTGCCGCAACGCCGCCTCGAGTTCCGGATGGCGGAAGGGGTAGCCCGCGGCCTCGAGCCTGGCCGGGATGACGCGGGTCGAGGCGAGCAGCACCTCGTCGGCCATCTCCCCGAAGGCCATGCGCGCGGCGAAGGCCGGCACGCCGAGCACGGTCGGCCGGCCGAGCACCTTGCCGAGGACCCGGGCGAACTCGGCGTTCGTCACCGCCCCGGGCGCCACGGCGTTGACCGGCCCCTCGAACGTCGCGTCCGCGATCAGATGGAGGAGGAGCGGCAAGAGGTCGTCGAGGGCGATCCAGCTCGTCCACTGCCGCCCGCTGCCGAGCTTGCCGCCGGCGCCGAGCCTGAACGGCGGCAAGAGCCGCGCGAGCGCGCCGCCGCCGGGCGAGAGGACCATGCCCATGCGCGGGTGCACCACGCGGATCCCCCGCCGCCTGGCCGGCTCGGCCGCGCCCTCCCACGCCTTGGCCACCTCCGCGAGAAAGCCGCGGCCGGGCGCGGAGGCCTCGGTGAGCCGCTCGTCCCCGCGGTCCCCGTAGATGCCGATGGCGGAGGCCGAGACCAGGACGCGCGGCGGCTCGGCGAGGGCCGCGAGCGCCTCGGCCAGCCGGCGCGTCCCGTCGACCCGGCTGGCCCGGATGCGGGCCTTCTTCTCCGGCGTCCAGCGCTCGGCCACGCTCTCGCCCGCGAGGTGGACCACGGCGTCGTGGTCCGCGAGGACGGCCGGGTCGAGGCGCCCCGACACGAGGTCGCATCGGACGTCGTCGGCCCCGGCAACCGGCGGGACGTCGCGCCGCGTAAGGCGCGTCACCCGGTGGCCACCCGCGACGAGGAACGGCACCAGGGCCCGGCCGATGAAGCCGGTGGCGCCGGTGACGAGGATGCGCATCGCCGTCTCCCTCCCCTCCCACGACCCGCGGCCCGGGCGCCGCGGCACCGTCACGACCCGGCGCTGCCCGAACGACCAGGCCCCGTGCTGTCCGTCACTGCGCTATCCTGAATCGAGGTCCCGCCAGGAATCGAACGGCGTTTCAGCAGGAGGTCGGACAACGTCATGCCCACGCTCGTGCGCTTTGCGGCCGCCCTCGCGGCCCTCCTTCTCTGGCCGTCGGCCGACGCGGCCGCCCAGACGCGCCTGTCGGTGGCCACCGGCGGCACCAGCGGCGTCTACTACGTGTACGGCGGCGCGCTCGCCAAGGTCCTGACGCAGCACCTCCCCGGCGTCGAGGCCACGGCCGAGGTCACGGCCGCGTCGGTCGAGAACATGCAGCTCCTCGCCACCCGGCGCGCGGAGCTGGCCTACACGCTGGCCGACACCCTCCACGACGCGGTGACCGGCCGGGGGAAGTTCCGGGAGCCGCTCCCCATCCAGTCGCTCGCCGTGCTCTACGGCAACATGACGCACGTCGTCGTCAAGGCCGACTCGGGGATCAAGTCGATCAAGGACCTCAAGGGCAAGCGCGTCTCGACCGGCTCGCCCAACAGCGGCACGGAGGTCATCGCCGACCGCATCCTGAAGGCCAACGGCATCGACTGGCTCAAGGATATCAGCCGCGAGCGCCTCGGCGTCGGGGAGTCGGCCGACGCGCTGAAGGACGGCAAGATCGACGCCTTCTTCTGGTCGGGCGGGCTGCCGACGGCCGGCGTGCTCGAGCTGGCCGCCACGCCCGGGCAGCGCATCGCCCTCTTGCCGACCGACGACGTGGTGCCCGCCCTCGTCCAGCAGTACGGCGCGCTCTACGTCGTGGCGACGATCCCGGCAGGGACCTATCCCGGCGTCGACAAGGACGTGAAGGTGGCCGCGGTGCCGAACGTCCTCGCCGTGCACAGGGACATGCCGGCCGACCTCGCCTTCAACATCCTCAAGACCATGTTCGACCACAAGGACGAGCTGGTGGCGGTGCACCCGGCGGCCAAGGAGCTGGACCTCAAGAGCGCCTCCCAGGGTTCACCGGCCGAATACCACGCGGGCGCGATCCGGTACTACCGCGAGCGCGGGGTCTGGACCGGCAAGTAGCGGCGTGGCCCACGGCTGCCGGCCCGACCTCCTCGCGGTGATGCTGCTGGCCGGCGCCGTGGCGCTGCCGGTCCCGGTGCTCGAGGCGACGCCCGACGCACCGGGCCGGCCCCGCCTCGCCAGGCTCGTGGCGCCCGGCGAGCGCGTGGAGCTGACCTACCGGCACTCGATGTTCGACGTGCCGGTGCGCGAGCGGTTCGAGGTGGACGCGCGGCTGCGCCTCGTGCTCGAGGAGATCCGCTCGACCCGCCTCGACATCGTCGGCTACTACGACATCCCGGGCGCCGCGGTCGAGGTGGCCGACGGCGACGTCCGGCTCGTGCGCCTCGGTCTCGCGCACGAGCGGCTGCGCGTCCGGGCGACGGCCATCGGCGACCGGTCGCTCGTGGTCGGCGGCTGCGCCGTCCCGCTGCGCGCGCTCGCGGGCGAGGGGGGCGCGCTGACGCTCGAGGTGCGCTGGCGGCCGGCGGTCGCACTACCCGGTTACGAGGAGGCGCCGTGTCCGAGCCCCGCCTGAACGAGGCGCAGGTTCAGGAGATCCTGGAAAAGTACGAGGGTGGGGCGCGAAAGCTCCACGGATGGCAGCGCGGCCTGGTCGGCCTCCTCGCCGTGGCGGTGAGCCTCTGGGGCCTCTGGTCGGCCGCCGGCGTGGTGCCGGCGCAGATCATGCGCATGGTCCACGTGGGCCTCGTCCTCGCCCTGGTCTTCCTCCTCTACCCCGCCCGCCGCGCCGCCCGGCCGACGCTCCTCGACTTCGCCTTCGCGCTGATCGGCGCCGCCGCCATGTCGCGCGTGGTCGTCGACTTCGACGGCTTCGTCGAGCGCGCGTCCTTCATGGATCCCGCGGACGTCGTCTTCGGCGTGGCGACGATCCTCCTCGTCCTCGAGGCGGCGCGCCGCACGACCGGCTGGATGCTGCCCGCGCTCGCCGTCCTGGCGCTCGCCTACGCCTTCTACGGCACCTGGCTGCCGGCCCCATGGGGGCACCGCGGCTACGACCTCGAGCGGGTCGTGGGCCTCCAGTACATGACGCTCGAGGGCATCTTCTCGACGCCGATCGCCGTCTCGGCCACCTTCATCATCCTCTTCACCGTCTACGGCGCCGTCCTGGACCAGTCCGGCGCGGGGAAGTTCTTCGTCGACTTCTCGCTTGCCGCGATGGGGCGCAAGCGGGCCGGCCCGGGACGCACCGTGACGCTCGCCTCGTTCCTCCTGGGCGGCCCCTCGGGCAGCGGCGTGGCGACCGCCGTGACGCTCGGCTCGGTGACCTTCCCCCTCCTGCGGCAGGCGGGCTACTCGCGCGAGGCGGCCGGGGCGGTGCTCTCCGCAGGCGGCATCGGCGCCGTCCTCTCGCCCCCCGTCATGGGGGCGGCCTCCTTCATCATCGCCGAGCTGACGCAGGTCTCGTACCTCAAGGTCATCCAGTGGGCCGTCGTCCCGACGGTGCTCTACTACCTCTCGATCTTCCTCATGATCGAGCTCGACGCGCGAACGATCGGCGAGCGGCGGGTCGACGTCGACGTGCCGCCGCTGGGACCGCTGGTTCGGCGGTACTGGTTCCACTTCACGAGCCTGGTGGCGATCGTCGTCTTCCTCGCCATGGGCTTCTCGGCCATGTGGGCCGTCTTCTGGTGCATCGCCGTCGCCATCGCCACGAGCTTCCTCAGGCGGGAGACGATGCTCACGCCGCCGAAGCTCCTGAGGGCGCTCGAGGGGGGCGCGCTCGCGATCCTGCCGGTCGCCGCGACCTGCGCCGTGGCGGGCATCCTGGTCGGCGTCGTGAACCTGACCGGTCTCGGCCTCAAGTTCTCCGGCATCATCGTGCAGTTCGCGGGCGGCAGCCTCTTCCTCACGGCGCTCTACACGGCGCTCGCGCTCCTCGTGCTCGGCCTGGCCCTGCCGATCACCGCGTCGTACATCATCGCGGCGGTCATGCTCGCGCCGGCCCTCAAGACGGTGGGGGTCCCCGAGGCGGCCGCGCACATGTTCATCTTCTACTACGCGCTCCTCTCCGAGGTCTCGCCGCCGACCGCCCTCTCCTGCTTCGCGGTCTCGGCCATCACGGGCGGCAACCCGTACCGGACCATGTGGATCACCTGGAAGTACGCCCTCCCCGCCTTCGTCGTGCCGTTCATGTTCGTCATGACGCCCGAGGGGATGGGCCTGCTCCTCGAGGGGCCGCTGCCGCAGGTGGCGCTCGCGGTCGCGACCGCGGTGGTGGGGATCTGGGCGCTCGTGGCCGGCGCGGGCGGCTTCCTCCTGCGCCAGGCCTCCTGGCCGCAGCGGGCGATCCTGATCGCCGCGGGGCTCGCCCTGGTGTACGGCCACCCCGCAGCCGACGCGGCCGGGCTCGCGGGGTTCGCGCTCGTCCTCGGCTGGCAGGCGATCGAGGGGCGGCGGGCGCGGGCCGCGTAGGCGCGCCGCTCCCCTCCGGCCGATCTCCGCTCCCCGCACGCTCACGTTCGGGCGCGGAAGGCACGCTGCAGAGCATCCGCATTCGTCCGGACGACGTCTACGATGTCGTCGACGATGGGGGAAGCCGAGTCGTCGCTCTCGAACGCTCGCCTGGCGTCGATCACCTCCTCCAATAGGCGCCCGGTGAGGTCCAGGAGGCGACGGCGGAAGAACGGCACGGCAAGGCCGGCTTCCCGAGCGAAGCGCTCCCAGTGGCGCGGCATGACCTCGGCCGGGTCGTATCTCCCCCCGATTTCCATCGCCATGCGGCCATCGAGTTCGGGGTAGACCGCTGTGCACGAGACATCGTAGAGGGGAGCGAGCTCTGGCCCACTATCGGCGTAGAGCAGGGAGAAGTTCTTGCCGTGTGCGTCCCTGTTGCCGATAACGAAGTTGAAGATGACCGCATCGAGAAGCCGGGCAAGGTCGATCACCGGGCGAGCCGATGACCTCCTCAGGAGATCGAAACACTGCGCGAGCGAAGGCCCCCCTTCGCTCTGATACTTCAACTCGGGGGGGATCCCGAGCGCCTGACAGAAGTCTTCCTGGTGCAGGCGACGTAGAGAGCCGTCCGACCGTCTCACACGATCGTATCGCGTGACCAGGAGGAACTTCTCGTTACCGCACCGCCGGATGGTTCCTTCGACCGCGTGGAGGCCCAACCTCCTCGCGAGCGAGAGGCAGAAGGCCTCATTCTCGATGGTTGCCGGGAACCGATCGATCCTGTGTTTGAGGATGTGGGAGCTCGGGGCACCGTTCAGCGGCAGCGCAATGTCGCAGCCGATGACGAGCACCGGCAACTTGTCTTGCGCGCCCGCAAGCGAAAGGCGAACTCCCTCGCGGCCGGCGAGCAGTGGCCGCTTCGGCAGGTCGCGAAGGATGGCCTCGAGTTCTGCTGGTGAGAGGCTCTCGTAATCTTCCGGGCCGGGTGCCGCCGGGGGCGGCTCGCCCGCGTGCCGGAAGGTCACGGCCCCGGCGCATTCTCCACCGATTCGATCGAGGAGCGCGAAGTCGTTGCGAGGAGTCACGCCAAGTGCCCGCGCGACACGGTCGCGGGTCTCGGCCTCGGGAAGGAGGCCGGCGAAGAATGGACGGCAAGCGCGATCATCAAAGGCCGTATCGCGAAGCGGGAGGGATTGCGAGAGCGGAACGGCGCCGGGTGAAGCGAGCCAGGCAGGCGCGTAGCTAAAGCGTAAGCGCCCAGAGTCCTCCTGCACGAGGTGTCCCACCAGATCGTCGTGGAGGTACACGTCAAGGGTCTTGGCCATCAGTCGCCTCGGTCCGGCGGCTTGTCCCCGGGCACCGGAGCGGCGCCGGCAGGGGGATACACCTCGAGGGTCGCCCCGAGCGTCGCCAACACCTGCATGACCTTGCCAACCTGGCAAGTCGGCTTGCCTTTCTCCAGGTCGACGATGAAGCGCAGGCCGGTTCCGGAGGTCATCGCAAGCTCGGTTTGCGTCACCCCCAGCTCGTGGCGGAGCGCGCGGACGAAATGGCCCAGATCTTCCGGTGTGCGCACACGCATCGTCGACCTCTTTTCCCGATCGGGAAATCTACCATGTTCGTGGTCCGGGTGAGAAGTGGAATTTACCGATCGGGAAAACCCACGCGATACACCGGGCGAATCGACCTGGTTTTTCCCGATCGGGAACGTCAGCACTCGATGTCGTCACCTCCAGGGG
>DATCKS010000320.1:0-7270 GCA_036562265.1 Thermodesulfobacteriota bacterium
GCCCTGGACTACGCCGCCGAGGCCTACGGGGTGGCGCTCGATGCCGCGACGCGAGCGGCCCTGCTCGGCGCCTGGGACCGGCTCGCCCCATACCCGGAGGCGGCCGGGGTGCTCGATCGCCTGGCGCCCGCCCCCCGGGTCGTCCTCTCGAACGGCAGCCCCGCCATGCTGGCGCGCGCGGTCGAGGGGAGCGGGCTTGCGGCCCGCCTGACCGCGCTCTTGTCGGTCGACGCCGTCCGGACGTACAAGCCCGATCCTGCCGTGTACCGGTTCGCATGCGAGGCGCTCGGCCTTTCGCCAGGGGCCATCACGTTCGTCTCGTCGAACGCATGGGATGCCGCCGGCGCGCGGGCGTTCGGCCTGCGCACCGTGTGGGTCAACCGCGAAGGGGCGCCGCGCGCCCGTCTCGGGGTCGCGCCCGACGTGGAGGCGCGGGACCTCGGAGCGCTGATCGAGGAGAGGTGACGACGCCATGTCCGACACGCGACTGTCCACCCGGCTGCGCCAGGCAGCCGAGCCGATCTGGGCAGCCCAGCACGCCCACCCGTTCGTGCGCGGGATCGGCGACGGGACGTTGCCGATCGAGCCGTTCGCCTTCTGGGTGCGGCAGGACTACCTGTTCCTGATCGAGTACTCCAGGCTCTTCGCGCTCGGCGCCGCCCGCGCGCCGGACCTCGCGACGATGACGCGCATGTCCGACCTGCTCCACGCGACGCTCGTCACGGAGATGGATCTGCACCGGGGCTACGCGGCGGAGTTCGGCATCGCGCCGGAGGCGCTCGAGGCGGAGCGGATGGCGCCCACGACGCAGGGATACACCGACTTCCTGCTCCGGACGGCGACCGTCGGCGACTACCTGGAGCTCGTTGCCGCCCTGCTGCCGTGCATGTGGGGGTTCCACGAGATCGGCGAGCGGCTGGCCGCGCGGGGGCGCCCGGCCGATCCCCGCTACGCGAAGTGGATCGACATGTACGCGTCGCCGGAGTTCGGCGCGCTGGCGGAGTGGTGCCGCGGCCTCCTCGACCGGCTGGGCGCCGGACAGCCGGAAGCGGAACTGGCCCGGGCCGAGGCCGCGTTCGTGACCTCGAGCCGCTACGAGCTGGCCTTCTGGGAGATGGCGTACCGGCTCGAGCGCTGGCCGACGTGAGCCCCGGCCGGCCGGCGCCCGGGCCGGCCGGCGCGAGCGGGCTCGGCTGTGTCCGCACAACAGCCCCGCGGCAACGCTCTGGCAGGGATCTCGCGCCGCGCCACGCCCGGCGCGGGTCGCGGCCTCCGAACCGCTCGGTCCGGTCCCCCGCGTCGCCGCGGCCGGCGACCTCGAGGGTTCCGGCCGATCCCGCAGCCGGCCTCTGCGGACGGGCCCTCAAGGATCGCCGCTCCTCGCGGGGAGACTGCCGGCCCTGAACGCCGCGGACGACGCCGACGACCGCGACGATCGGGAGCACGGCGGGCGGCACCAGAAGGCGAGCGGCGCCGCCAGCGTGAACAGCACGACGGCCACCGGCGGCCACGACCCGCACGGGGACCCGGTACGGCATGGCGGGTCGGGGGCACGGGCGTACGCCCGCGCGGCCACCCGGCTGGCACAACCGATGCTGTCAATTGGTCGTTGGGCGAGGTACCGTCTTGTCGAGGACGTGGCCCTGGGGAGGGTGGCAACCGTGGCCCGTTTGACGAAGCGACACTTCGAGATGCTCGCCGAGGTCCGTTACGCGCTGCGGCGATTCCTCCGGTTCGGGGAGGACGCCGCGCGAAAGGCCGGCCTGACGCCGCAGCAGCACCAGCTGCTCCTCGCGGTCAAGGGCTTTCCCGGGCGCGACTGGGCGACGGTGGGCGAGCTGGCCGAGCGCCTCCAGTTGCGACACCACAGCGCCGTCGGTCTCGTCGATCGGGCGGAGCAGCTCGGCCTCATCCACCGCAAGCCCGACCCGGACGACCGCCGGGTCGTCAGGATCTCGCTCACCGCTGCGGGCGACCGCGCCCTTGCGCGTCTCACCGGACTGCACCTGGTCGAGTTGAAGCTCCTCGGGCCGAAACTGGCCCTCGTGGCCAACCTGGCCGCGCCGCGCAACCCCCAGGCAAGGGGGACGCGCGTCGCGTCGAAGGGAAAGCGCCGGGCGGCCCGCTGACGCGAATCCGGGCGGCGTGAAGCGCAGGTCGGCTCGGCTTCGGCCCGTGGGACTGGAAAATGGAAAGGCCTGACCCCGTTACGGACGGAGGCCCACGGACGCGAACGCCCGGTCCATCGCGTCCTCCACGTCGACGAGCGACTCGGTGAAGATGAGCTGGGCGCGCCCGCACGCCGGGCAGGAGGCCGCCGGCGCCGTGAGCGTCACCTCCACGGGGGCGAAGGCCGGCCAGTCGGGCTGGGCGTGGACGAGGCCGGTCGCCGTGTGCGGCCGGCGAACCGGGTCGGTGAGCGGCGCCCGACAGGCGACGCAGGTGTGCCGGGTCTTGAGGAGCCCCACGGTGTCGGCCACCGGGATCGCCGCGCCCGCCCAGATGGCTCCCGACAGCGCCGTCGCGAACTCCGGCCAGTAGTAGACCCGCTCGTGCCCGGCCGGGCAGGCGAGACAGGGCACGCCCTTCAACTCGATCCGCACGGCGGCCGCGGCGCCGCGCGCCTCGGGAATCGTGGAGGCCCTGAGCCGTGCGCGGCAGATGTGACAGGTTCGCATTCGGGAGTCTCCGCGGCCGGCGAACGCCGGCCCGCCGGCGCGTCCGGCGTCAGGGTAGCGGCGCTGGGGGACGGCCGCAAGGCGGCCGCCTGGGGTCGGCGACCGGTTATTCGCGGCGTTCGGGGTCCTTCCGGCGGAGGTGGTAGCGGAAGTCGCAGAAGGGCGCGCCTTCCATGATCGTCTGCGTCCGGGTGAGCTCGATGTCGGGGTTGAAGCCCTCGACGAGGGCGGCGTCGCGATTGCAGGAGAGGTAGCGGCCGAGTTCCGGGATGCCGAGGCGCCGGTACATCTCCGCGTAGCGGCAGCGGCGCACGTTGAAGGCGACGGCACGGTCGGACTTCTCGATCCACTCGAGTTCCAGGGCGCCCCCTCGCGTCCAGGGTTCCCAGATCTCCCCGAACGCCCGGAGGCTGCCGTCGCCGGCTTCCTGCGCGAGGCGGGCGCCGTGGTCGCGCGCGAGCCCCTCGATGACCCTGGCCAGGATCGGCAAGATGGCCTCCTCGCCGAAGCGCTCGCAGAGCGCCCGCACGAACGGCGCGAGGACGCCCGCCTCGATCTCGCGCCTGGCGAGGATGCCGAGCGCGGCGACTTCCGGGTTCGTGTCGGCCATCACGGGAATGGTACCATGCGGCGCATGGCGACGCCGCTCCTCTTCGCCCTCGGGGTCGTCGTGCTTGCGGCCTGGGCGGCAGTTGCCGTCATGGTCGTGCGGGGGCTCGGCCGCGTCCGGACGCTTCGCGCCGCCACCGAGCCCTACGCGCCGTGGCGGCCGGCCGAGGCGCCGGCCGTGAGCGCCGTCGTCCCGGCCCGCGACGAGGCCGCGGCGCTCGAACGGGCGATCCGCTCGCTCCTCGCCCAGGACTACCCAGCGCTCGAGGTCATCGCGGTCGACGACCGATCGAGCGACGAGACCCCCGCCATCCTGGCCCGGCTCGCGGCCGAGGACGCGCGCCTGACGGTCGTGCGCATCGACCGTCTGCCCGTGGCCGAAGACGGCACGCCGGCCTGGCTCGGCAAGCCTCACGCCCTCGCCCGGGGCGCCGACCGCGCGAGGGGCGAGTGGCTCCTCTTCTGCGACGCGGACATCGAGCACGACCCCACCGTGGTCTCGCGCGCCGTGCGCGTCGCGGTGCGAGACGGGCGGGACCACCTCACGCTCTTGCCGCGCGTCGAGCCGTCCGGGACGCTGCACCGCGTCTTCCTCGGCGCCTTCGGACTCGCGCTGCTCATCACTCGACGGGTCTGGGACGTGCCCGACCCGAAGAGCCGCGCCTCGGTCGGCGTCGGCGCGTTCAACCTCGTGCACCGCGCGATCTACACCCGGTTCGGCGGGCACGCCGCACTGCGCCTCGAGGTCGTCGACGACATGGCGCTCGGGCAGGCGGCGAAGCGGGCGGGCGGACGGAGCGAGGCGCTCTTCGCCGACGGCCTCGTCCGGCTCCGGTGGTACCCGTCGGTGCGCGCGACGGTCGAGGGCTTCACGAAGAACGCCTTCGCCGCGGTCGGCTTCTCGCTGCCGGCGGCGATCGGCGCGGTGGCCGTCCAGGCCCTGCTCGGCCTCGGGCCGTACCTCGGCGCGCTGTTCGCGCCGGGGATCGCCCGCGTGCCCTACCTCCTCGCCGTGGCCGGCATCGCCGCCGGCTTCGGCATCTACGCGCGGCGCGAGCCGGAGCTGGCGCGCCTCTCGGACGCGCTCCTCTTCCCCGTGGCCGTCCTGCTCCTCATGGCGAGCTTCGTCCGGTCCACCTGGAAGACGCTCGCGCGGGGAGGGGTCGAGTGGCGGGGGACGCGCTATCCGCTGGCGCGCCTACGGGCGGGGAGCCGGTTCCGCGCCTGACCGCGACGGCTCCGGGGCGAGCCACCTGGCCCGCAGCCGGACGAAGATGCCGCGCACGACCAGCGGCGCGTCGACGCAGGCACCGGCCGACTCGCCCGGCGCGAGCGTCGCCGGCTCGAGCGGCACGCGGACGATGCCGAGCCGCCGCATGGCGGGCCCGGGGCCGCCGAGCAGTTCGACCCATGCGGCGGCCTCGTGGGCCGTCCGGTCGTCGCGGTTCTCGATTCTGAGGCAGAGCCGGCGCTCCGCGGGAGCGGGGACGTGCCACCAGGTGCGGTCCACCGTGACGAGCCGTC
Organism: Thermodesulfobacteriota bacterium; assembly: GCA_036562265.1. GTDB lineage: Bacteria > DASVDK01 > DASVDK01 > DASVDK01 > DASVDK01 > DASVDK01. Next base: position 4,812 of record DATCKS010000320.1, read on the forward strand.
CCCGGCGAGCCGGCCCGGGGCCTCGCTCGGCCGCGGCGGCATCGGTGGTGGCTGCGACGAGCACGAGAGCGGCGATGGCCGCGACGGCTCCGCTCACCTTGAGGCCCTCCCCCCCGGACGGCTCGCACGGCCTGCAAAGGGCGAGCCCCCTTACGGATGATACGATGACGGCATGTATCTGACCATCCAGCTTTCGCGTTACGACTTCGGCGAGGGGCGCCGGGTCAGGCAGCCGCCGTACGTCACGCTCGACGGCGCCGCCTGCGAGCGCTTCGCACACCTGGCCGCGGCGGCCGGCCTGTTCGTGCCGTCCGGCGGCCAGCCGCGCTTCTACGCGGACCTCCGCGCGGCGGCGGCCGAGCGCGACCCCGACTCGGACGGTCCGGCCGACAGCCCGCCGGACCGGCCGTCGGGCGTTCGGTGGCGCGACTACAACCGGCTCATCGACGAGTGGCGGACGACGACGGGGCTCCACAACGGCGAGCGTGCGTTCCTGCTCGACGCGGCGCAGGTGGCGAGACTCGCCGCGGGTCTCGCGGCCCCGGACCTGGCCGAGCGGCTCGTCGAGACGGCCCGCGCGGCGGGCGTGACGCCGCTGCCCACCGCGCGCGAGGTCAGGGCGACGGTCTCGTCGGTCCTCGACCGCATCCGCCCCATGGTCGAGACGGCCGCGGCGCGCGGTCAGGGGATCTGGATCGCGGAGTCGACGTGAGGCGACGGCGCAGGCGCTAACATCGGACCGGAAGGAGACGACTCATGGCCGACGCCTACGGACGCCGCACGGTCGACGCGATGATCGAGATCCCGCGCGGCAGCCGGAACAAGTACGAATGGGACCCCAGGCGTGGCGCGTTCCGACTCGACCGGGTCCTCTACTCCTCGGTGCACTACCCGGCCGACTACGGCTTCATCCCCGGGACGCTCGCCGAGGACGGCGACCCGCTGGACATCCTCGTGCTGGTGCAGGAGCCGTCCTTCACCGGCTGTCTCATCGAGGCGCGCCCCATCGGGATGCTCGAGATGGCGGACGACAAGGGGCGCGACCTGAAGGTCCTCGCGGTGCCGGCGGTCGATCCGCGCTTCGCGGAGATCGACGACCTCGCGAAGCTGCCGCAGCACTGGCAGCTCGAGATCGCCGAGTTCTTCGAGATCTACAAGCGGCTCGAGAACAAGCGCACCGACGTGGGGGAGTGGCACCGGCTGGACGCAACGTGGGCGGCGATCACCGAGGCGTTCGATATGGCGCGCCGCGCCGCCGGCGAGCCGGTCGTGTCGCTCACGTCGATGAAGCTGCCGCCCCGTTCCTGACGGGCGGAGCGCTGCACCGGGCGCCCCCCTTCAGCTCCCCTCCCGCCGCTCGGGATCCCTCCCGCCGTCGATCACGCGGAAACCGAGACGCTCGGCTCGTCGCACGGCGGGACCCGCGCGTCGCGGCGCCGGCTCTCCTGCGAGCAACGCCGCCTCGCGCTCGAGCGCCTCGATGCAGTCGGCCATCGTCCGGCCCTCGACGACGGCTCCGTCGTCGCGCGATTCGAGGAAGAGGAGGACGCGCTGACGGTCGGCGGTCAGGGTAAAGAAGTGCAACTCGAAGCCGAGGCGCGTCATCGCGCGATGAAGACGCTGGGTGAGATTCATGGGCGCCGGATGCTACAGGAAAGCGCGTCCGGAGGCAAGCGTCTTGACGACTTGACATGGCGCGTCGAGCAGCCGAGGCCACGGTCCGTACGGCTGGCGCTCGCTCGAAGCAACAATTCTTCTTTCCAGCGGAGAATTCGGGTATAGTGGCGCCGAGCAGCGGGCCGAAGAGCCTAGTTACTGCGCAATCTTACGGGGGTGGAACGATGGCGAAGACGACGGCCAAGCGGTCGTCCAGGAAGGCGGCGCCCAAGAAGCGGAGCGCCGCCGCGAAGGGCAAGGCGAAGCCGGCCAAGAAGACGACAACCGCCCGCAAGCCAGCTCGGAAGGCAGCCGCCCGCAAGCCAGCGCGCAAGACCGCCGCGCGCAAGACCGCCGCGCGCAAGCCGGCCGCCGGCAAGGGCACGGCCCGGACGGCCGCGAAGAAGAAGGCCCCGACCAAGAAGACGACAACCGCACGCAAGACGATCAGGCCGAAGGCCCCGGCCGCCCCGAAGCCGGCCGCGAGCCCCGCGGCGTCGGCCCAGCCGTCGCCTGCGGCCCCGAGGCCGGCGCCGGCTCCCACGTCGGGTGGGTTCGGCGGCACGCCGACGGCGCCGCGGCCCCCCATGCCGCCGGCCGGTGGAGGAATGGGGCTTCCGAGGCCGCCGTCGCCGCCGCCGGTCACGGCGCGGCCCGAGCCGCCGCAGTCGCCCTCGACCGGCGGCCTGCCGGGCTCGAGCGCGCCCGCAAGCGGGGGCGGCACGCTGCCGCGTCCGGAGTGGCCGCCGAAGCCGGGCGGCAGCGATCAGAGCTAGTCCCCACGTCCGGGCCGCCGGGATGAT
>DATCKS010000331.1:0-4417 GCA_036562265.1 Thermodesulfobacteriota bacterium
GCTCCAGGTAGGCCCCCATGGCCGTACGGCGCACCAGGGCGCGCCCGCGCAGGACGAGGAGCACGAGGACCGCCACGCACGGGATCGCCACCCCCGCCGGCACCTCGAGTTCCCGGATCCAGCGCAGACCGGCCGCCGCGCGGTCGGCCGCGTCCCCGACGGCCCGGCGGACGCGCGCCACGAGGGCGCGCGTGCCGCCTCGCACGCCGCGAGCCGCCGAGAGCTGATCGGCGAGCGAGTAGCCGACGATGTAGCGGTTCCAGCGAGCGCGCACCGCGTCCAGGTAGCGGCCGAGCGCCGACAGCGCCCCGCGCCCGGTCAGGATGGTGCCGGCCGGCGGCGTCGGGTCGAAGGCCACCCATCCGTGACCGGGGAAGAAGACCTCCACCCAGGTGTGCGCCTCCGCCTGGCGCACCAGGTAGTAGCGGCCGTACTCGTTCCACTCGCCGCGCAGGAAGCCCGACACCATGCGCGAGGGGATCCCGAGCGTGCGCAGGAGGATCGCCATGGCGGTGGCCGAGTACTCGCAGTGCCCCCGCCTCGTCGTGAAGAGGAAGTCCTCGAGCGGCGGCACGCCCGGCGTCGGCCTCACGTCGAGCGCGTACTCGTACTCGGTGCGCAGGTGCGCCTCGATCGCCTGCGCGCGATCGAACGGCGTCGCGGCGCCCTGGGTGATCCGGGCGGCCAGTTCGGCCACGCGCGGGTCGAGCGGCGGCAGGTCGAGGTAGCGCGCGATCCCGGCGGGGTAGTCGGTGCCGGCGCGCCGGAGCGCCTCGGCCGGCGGGGTCGCGAGGTCCGCCGTGACGACGTACTCGATGCGGCCGTAGGGGGTCCAGGGCGCCGTGAGGCTCCCCATCCCGTCCCGGTAGACGAACGGCAGGCCGCGCCAGCCGACGGAGATGGCCCGGACGGCGAGCGGGCGGCCGGCCGTGAAGAGGACCGGCGCGTCGATCGGCTCGAGGAGCACCGTCTGCTCGATGAGCTGGCCGTGCGGCGGCTCCCGGTCGAGCGTGATCCACCCGTCCGGGTCGGCGACGAGCTGCCGCTTGTCGACCACCGATCGGCTCCAGGCGCGGCCGTCGTACCGGTCGAAGGCGCTGCCCCGCCAGAAGCGGATCGGCCGGTCGAGCTCGTCGGGACCCGGCGCGCGCACGCGCATCACCACCGTCTCGTCGGTCTTGATCTCGCCCACCTCGCCGAGCTGCACCGTGTCGGCGAACCCGGAGAGCTTGACCGGCTCGGCGGCCGCCCGCTGGAGGAACCCACGCCCGACGCGCGGGATCGCGAAGAAGATCGCGAGGGTGATCACGAGGGTGCCGACCGCGAGGAGCGTCGTCGTGGCGGCAAAGCGGGGGGTGAAGAGCCGCCGCAGCGCCCAGGTGTCGCCGGCCGGCTCGGCGGTCATCTCCTCCCGGAGGTGGAACGCGAGGAGCGTCCAGGTGGCCAGGAGCATGTACAGGAGGAACGTTGCCGCGAACCCGACCGAGTCCGAGAGGGTCGCCGAGGCGAGGAGCTGGAAGAAGGAGACCGCGTAGAGCTGGAAGTAGTCCCGGCTGTTCCGGATCGAGAGGAGCTTGACGATCTGGATCGCGACCAGGAGCTCGACGATGGCGACGATCGGCTCCTCGCCGAGGAGCAGCACGTTGGCGCCGGCGAGCGCCGCCACGACGAGCGTCGCGATGGTCCAGACGCGCGGCGGGACCGCCGCGAGGCGCGCCGCGGCCGGAGCGCCCGGCCGCCCGACCATCCAGAACGCGATCGGCAGCGCGACGAAGCCGGCCGCGGCGACGCCGATGGAGGTCTCGCTCGAGAGCGCGAGCGCGAGGAAGCCCACGCCGACGAGGCCGTACGAGGCGAGGCGGAAGCCGAACTCGAAGTTCACGACCGGTGCCTCCCGCCGTCCCTACAGGCTCGGCGCCTCGACGTGCCGGTACGCGGCCAGCTCCTCGGCCGCGTGGAGCGACGCGTCGGGGGTGACGAGAACCGGCAGCATGCCGGCGCCGGCCGGGGGGAGCGGCGCCGTCCGGGCGAACGTCGGCTCGACGAGCGCGAGCGTCGTGAGGATCGCCTGCCGCTGCCGCGCGCCGGTGCCGAGCGGCACCACGCCGCCGCCGGTGCGCAGTTCGACCTCGTAGCCCCGCTCGAGGTAGTGCGCCGCGAGCGACGCGGCGCGACGGACGGCCGCCTCGAAGCGCTCCTCGAAGCGGGGCCGGCTCCGGGCGCCTTCGGGAAACACGGTCGCGAGCGCCACGAGCACGCGGTCGCGGTCGTCGCGGTCGAACTCGCGCACGACGAGGTCGCCGAGCGCCGCGGAGCGCCGCCAGTGGATCGTGCGGGGCTCGTCACCCGGGCGGTACTCCCTGAGCCCCGACGGGGTCGACCCGTGGCCCCGCCGCGCGACCGGCCGGTCGCCGGCCGTCTGCGACTCCCCGGACGGGGGCGCCGCGACGGGGTCGACCGGCGGCAGCACGATCACCTCGCCGGGGCCTTCGACGAGCCCCGACTTGAGGAAGAGCCCGAACGGGTAGCGCGTGGCGAGGCGGAAGCCGGCGAAGCGCGTCCGCCCGCGGCGGGCGAACGTGTAGGTGTAGTGCCGCCAGACCGTCTCGCCGGGCGCGACCCTGAGGAAGTACGTGCGCGGCGGCCCCTCGGGCGCCGGAGCGCCCGCGCCGCGCCGGCCGCCGCGCGCGAGGAGGTCGTGAACGGCGAGCGAGAAGGAGGGGGCCCAGCGCTTGCCGTTGGTGACCCCCACGCGGACCGCCACCGGCTGGCCCGCCACCGCCGTGGTCGGAACGTCGCGCGAGACCGTGATGCCGCGCATCGTGACCTCCGACAGGATGCCGGAGAGGATGATGAACGACAGCATCATGGCCAGGACGAGGTAGAGCAGGTTGTTGCCGGTGTTGATGGCGGCGACGCCGATGGCGAGGGCGACGACGACGAACTTGACGCCGTCGCGCGTGAACCTGATCGTCCGCGGCGGCCTGACCAGCCGGCCGGCGAGCCTGACGGCTCGCCGCCAGAGACGCGCGACCCGGCGCATCGCCGCCGTCAGGCCGGCACCACGATCCGGTCGAGCAGCTCGGCCACGGCCCCCTCGACCTCGGCCCGTCCGGCCCCGGGCGACCCGGCGAGCTGCAGGCGGTGGGCGAGGACCGGGACGGCCAGCGCCTTGAGGTCGTCCGGCACGACGTACCGCCGGCCGTCGACGAGGGCGGCCGCCTGGGCGGCCCGCTGGAACGCCAGCGCCGCGCGGGGCGAGGCGCCGAGCGCGAAGGCGCCGCCCCGGCGCGTCGCGCCGACGATCGCCATGAGGTAGTCGCGGACCGGCTCCTCGACGAGGACCGTCTCGACGGCCTCCTGCAGCGCGGCGAGCTCCGCCGGCGTGACGACCGGGGAGATCCCGGAGGGATCGGCGAGGCGATCGCCGGCGAGGATGCGCCGCTCGTCCCTGGGCGACGGGTAGCCGATGCGGATCCGCATGAGGAAGCGGTCGAGCTGGCTCTCGGGCAGCGGGAACGTGCCCTGGTGCTCGAGCGGGTTCTGCGTCGCCACGACGAAGAAGGGCGACGGCAGGGGGCGCGTCTCGCCGTCGATCGAGACCTGCCGCTCGTTCATCGCCTCGAGGAGGCACGACTGCGTCTTCGGCGTCGTGCGGTTGATCTCGTCCGCGAGCACCACGTTCGCGAAGATCGGCCCGGGCCGGAAGACGAAGGCGCCGGTGTCGCGCTGGTAGACGGCCACGCCGAGAATGTCGGCCGGCAGGAGGTCGTTCGTGAACTGGATGCGCGAGAAGCTCCCCCCGACGGCGCGGGCGAGCGTCTGCGCGAGCGTCGTCTTGCCGACCCCCGGGACGTCCTCGATGAGGAGGTGCCCCCGGGCGAGCAGCGTGACGATCGCGAGCCGCACCACCTCGGGCTTGCCGACGATGACCCGCTCCACGGCGCCGACGAGACGCGCGATCGCCGCCCTGGTGTCGATCGTGACCTGCCCCTCCCTGCCGTTCCGCTCGCTCATGTCCACCTCACGCCCGCATCCGGCCGGTCAGCGCGGCCCCGCCGTCGGGGCCGGTCAGGTAGGGGCGCAGCGCGCGCCCGGTGTGGGACCTCGGGTTGGCCGCGATCTCCTCGGGCGACCCGACCGCGACCACCTCGCCGCCGCGGTCGCCCCCCTCCGGTCCGAGGTCGATCACCCAGTCGGCCGCCTTGATGACGTCCGGGTGGTGCTCGACGACGAGCACCGTGTGCCCGCGGTCGACGAGCGCCTGCATCACGCCGACGAGGCGGGCGACGTCGTCGAGGTGCAGGCCGGTCGTCGGCTCGTCCATGAGGTACAGCACGCGGTCGGTCTCGCCCGACTCGGCCGCCGCCAGTTCGCGGGCGAGCTTGAGGCGCTGCGCCTCGCCCCCCGAGAGCGT
>DATCKS010000341.1:0-1990 GCA_036562265.1 Thermodesulfobacteriota bacterium
CCCTCGACCGCGCCGGCGTGGAGGTCCAGGGCGACGACCCGCTCGATGCCGGCCGTCCCGATGAGCGAGGCGACGAGGCGCGCGCCGAGCGGCTCTCCCGGGCGCGTCCGGCGATCCTGGCGCGCGTAGCCGAGGTAGGGCACGACGGCCGTGATGCGGGCCGCTCCGGAGAGCCGGCAGGCGTCGGCCAGGAAGAGGAGCTCCACGAGCCGGACGTCGGCCGGCGGGCTCGTCGGCTGGACGATGTAGACGTCGGCCCCGCGCACGTGCGCCTCGACCTCGACGTGCAGCTCGCCGTCCGGGAAGCGATCGGTTCGACAGGCGGCCGGCTCGGTCCCGAGGGCGCGCGCCGTGGCGCGGGCGAGTTCCGGGTGGCCGGGACCGGCGATCAGGACCAGCGTCATGGCCGCGTCTCCTCGGCGCCTTCGGGTCGCAACGTCGGTGCCAGACCGCGCGCATCGTAACCGCGCGTCCTCGCGCCGGCTCCGCGCGCCGGGGTGCGACACGCCCGCCTCGCCCGTCGCCTCCATGCCCCGATCGGCGCGGTCGGCACGCCGCTTGCGGGTTCCCGTGCGTGGCGACGCGCGAGGGGGGAGCGTATGAAGAACCTCGAGGTGGCCCGTCTCTTCGACCTCATGGCCGACCTGCTCGAGCTTTCGGGCGGCAACCGCTTCCGCATCCGGGCCTATCGCCGGGCCGCGCGCAACATCGAGAGCCTTGCCGAGGACATCGAGACCGTCGCGGCCGAGGGGCGACTCGACGACATCCCGGGGGTCGGCAAGGACCTGGCCGGCAAGATCGCCGAGTACCTGGCCACCGGCCGGATCCGGGCCCTCGACGCGCTCCGGGCGACCGTGCCGGCCGGCGTCGCCGACCTCCTCGCCGTGCCGGGGATCGGGCCGAAGACGGCCATGGTCCTCTACGAGAAGGCGGGGGTCCGCACCATCGATCGCCTGAAGGCGCTGGCACAGGCGGGCAAGCTGCGGGGGCTGCCCGGCATCCAGGCGAAGACCGAGGCGAACATCCTCAAGGGGATCGCGATCGTCGAGCAGGGCCGGGCGCGCGTCCCGCTCGGCCGCGCGCTCCTCCTGGCCGAGGATCTCGTGCGGACCCTCGAGACGGTTCGCGGCGTCGACCGGGTCGCCCTGGCCGGCTCGATCCGCCGGGGCAAGGAGACGGTCGGGGACATCGACATCCTGGTGACCGCCGCCGACCCGAACGCGGTGATGGCGGCCTTCGTCGGCCTCCCGCAGATCGCCGACGTGCTCGAGCGGGGGACGACGCGCACCTCCGCGAGGCACCGCGACGGCATCCAGGTCGACCTCAGGGTCGTGGAGCCGGCGAGCTTCGGCGCCGCGCTCCAGTACTTCACCGGCTCGGCCGCGCACAACATCCGCATCCGCGAGATGGCCGGCCGGCGCGGCCTCAAGGTCTCGGAGTACGGCGTCTTCCGGGAGGCCACCGGCCGGCGGGTCGCGGGCGCGACGGAGGAAGACGTCTACGCGGCCGTCGGCCTGCCGTTCATCCCGCCCGAGCTGCGCGAGGACGCGGGCGAGATCGAGGCGGCGCTGGCGGGGAGGCTGCCGTCGCTCGTCGAGCTGGACGACATCCGCGGGGACCTGCACTGCCACACGCGCGCCTCGGACGGGCACCACACCGTCGACGAGCTGGTCGCCGCGGCGGCCGGCCGCGGCTACGCGTACGTGGCCGTCACCGACCACAGCGCGTCGGCCACGATCGCGCACGGCGTCTCCCGGGAGAGGCTCGCCGCCCACCTGGCGAGGATCCGCGCGGCCGCGGCCGCCCATCCCGGCATCCGCGTGCTCGCCGGGACGGAGTGCGACATCCTGCCCGACGGCCGGATGGACTACCCCGACGACGAGCTCGCGCAGTTCGACCTCGTGATCGCGGCCGTGCACAGCCACCTCACGCAGTCGAAGGCCGAGATGACGCGTCGCATCTGCCGGGCGCTCGCGAACCCGTACGTGCA
>DATCKS010000349.1:0-2705 GCA_036562265.1 Thermodesulfobacteriota bacterium
ACCGGATGTTCGAGCGCGGCGTCGTCGACCGGACGAAGATCCGCACGATCTACAAGTCGCAGACCTTCCCGACGACCAGCTACGGCCACGTGTACAACCTCCATCCCGACCTGGCGAAGAAGGTCAAGGAGGCCTTCCTCACCTTCGACTGGGAGGGGTCGAGCCTCAAGAAGGAGTTCAAGACCGAGGAGCGGTTCGTGCCGATCACCTACAAGGAGCACTGGGAGATCATCAGGAAGATCGACGCGGCCACCGGCGTCAGCTACGAGTGCAAGTGACGTGCTCCGCCTCGAGCGGCTCGTCAAGCGGTACCCCACCGGCGACCACGCCCTCAAGGGCGTCGACCTCGAGGTGCCGAAGGGGCAGGTCCTCGCCCTGATCGGCCCCTCGGGGGCGGGCAAGAGCACCCTGCTCAGGTGCGTGAACCGGCTCGTCGAGCCGACCTCGGGGCGCGTCTTCCTCGGCGACCTCGAGATCACCGCCCTCTCGTCGGCCGACCTCAGGCGGGCCCGCCGCCGGATGGGGATGATCTTCCAGGAGTACGCCCTCGTCGAGCGGCTCTCCGTCATGGAGAACGTGCTCTCGGGCCGGCTCGGCTACGTCGGCTTCTGGGCGTCGTGGTTCCGCCGCTTCCCGTCCGACGCGATCGACGAGGCCTTCCGCCTCCTCGACCGCGTCGGGCTCTCCGAGTTCGTCGACAAGCGAGCCGACGCGCTCTCCGGCGGACAGCGCCAGCGGGTCGGCATCGCGCGCGCCCTCCTGCAGGGGCCAGATCTCCTCCTCGTCGACGAGCCGACGGCGAGCCTCGATCCGAAGACCTCGCGCCAGATCATGCGGCTCATCGTCGAGCTGTCCAACGAGCGGGGCCTCGCGACGATCGTCAACCTGCACGACGTCGGGCTCGCGCGGATGTTCGCCGCGCGGGTGGTGGGCCTGCGCGCCGGGGAGATCGTCTTCGACGACCAGCCTGGCGCCCTCACCCCCGAGGCGCTCACCCGGATCTACGGGGAGGAGGACTGGACGGCGACGATGGCGCCGACGGCCGAGGAGGAGGACGAGGGCGAGACCCGCGCGGAACGGGACCGCGACGTGCGGGCGCGGGTGCTCTGACGTGTCGGTCGCCTCGCCCGCGGGGCGCCGCTGGTCGCCCCCGCCCCTCATCGCGAACCCGCTCCTGCGCTGGGGGCTCGTCCTCGGCGCGGCGATCTATCTCGCCGCCGCGCTCGGCACGATCGAGGTCAGGTGGGCGCGCGTGCTCGAGGGCATCCCTCGCGGCCTCGCGTTCGTCGCCTCGTTCCTCACCCCCGACTTCCTCTCGCGGTGGCGGGACATCTGGGAGGGGATCCTCGAGAGCATCACCATGGCGATCACCTCGACCGCGCTCGGGATCCTGATCTCGGTGCCGATCGGTCTCGGGGCGGCGCGCAACATCGCCCCCGTCCCGATCTACCTGGCCTGCCGCGGCGTGATCGCCCTCTCCCGGACGTTCCAGGAGGTGATCATCGCGATCCTCTTCGTGAAGATGTTCGGGTTCGGGCCGCTCGCCGGCATGATCACGCTCGCCTTCGCCACGATCGGCTTCCTCGCCAAGCTCCTGGCCGAGGACATCGAGGAGATCGACCGCTCGCAGGTGGAGGCGATCCGGTCGACCGGGGCCTCCTGGCCGCAGCTCATCAACTACGCCGTGCAGCCCCAGGTCATGCCGCGTCTCATCGGGCTCTCGCTCTACCGCCTCGACATCAACTTCCGGGAGTCGGCCGTGGTGGGGATCGTCGGCGCCGGCGGCATCGGCGCCACGCTCAACACCGCCTTCGACCGCTACGAGTTCGACACGGCGGCGGCCGTGCTCCTCCTGATCATCGGCATCGTGATGGCCACCGAGTACACCTCGGGGATCATCCGCCGGAAGGTCCAGTAACGGTGCCGGTCTCGAACGTGGGAACGGTCAAGGTCTGGCGCCGGCGCGACCGGCGCACCGACCTCCTCGTCTGGCTCGCCTGGCTCGTCGGCACCGCGGTGGTGGTGGCCTCCTGGCAGGTGATCTCCGGCAACACGATGTGGCCCTTCGTCTGGGATGCGCCGACGCAGGCCTGGGACCTGATCTCGCGCATGGTGCCCCCGCGGTGGAGCTACATCGGCCAGCTCTGGCGTCCCCTGTGGGACACGATCAACATCGCCACCCTGGGGACGCTCCTCGGCATCGTGATCGCCACGCCGCTCGGCTTCCTCGCCGCCCGCAACACGACCCCGAGCGCGCTCTTCGTCCGGCCGCTCGCGCTCTACTGCATCGTCGCGTCGCGGTCGATCAACTCCCTCATCTGGGCGCTCCTGCTCGTGAGCATCCTCGGGCCCGGCATCCTGGCCGGGATCCTCGCCATCGGCTTCCGGTCCATCGGCTTCGTCGGCAAGCTCCTCTACGAGGCGATCGAGGAGATCGACCAGACGCAGGTCGAAGCCATCACCGCAACCGGCGCCTCCCGCGCGCAGGTCCTGGCGTACGGCATCGTGCCCCAGGTCCTGCCCGCCTTCGCCGGCATCTCCGTCTACCGCTGGGACATCAACATTCGCGAGTCGACCGTCCTCGGCCTCGTCGGCGCGGGCGGCATCGGCTTGCAGCTCCAGTCGTCCATCAACATCCTCGCCTGGCCCCAGGTGACGATGATCTTCATCCTGATCTTCGTCACGGTCCTCGCGAGCGAGTGGGT
>DATCKS010000361.1:0-1827 GCA_036562265.1 Thermodesulfobacteriota bacterium
CCTTACATGCGCGCGCGGGGGGCCGCGCCCGCGCCGGGCGACTCGGTGGCGCATCGGATCGAGGACCCGGCGACCGGCCGGAAGATCGTGTACGCGCCGAGCGTGGGGCGGGTGACGCCGGCGCTGCGCGCCGAGCTGGCCGCCGCCGACGCCGTCTTCGTGGACGGGACCTGCTTCCGGGACGACGAGCTCACGGCGCTCGGGTTGCCGGCGAGGCGGGCGCGCGACATGGGGCACCTCGCGGTGGGAGATCCCGAGGGCCTCCTCGCGGCGCTCGGGGACCTGCCGACGCCCCGCAAGGTCTTCGTCCACGTGAACAACACGAACCCCATGCTCGTGGCCGGAAGCCTCGAGCGGCGCGCGGTGGAGGCGGCCGGCTTCGAGGTCGCGGTCGACGGCCTCGAGCTCGTGCTGTGAAATCCGGCGCGATTCCGGGCGCTTCGCGCGCACGGCGCCGGCGGTGATAGACTGACGCCCTGTCGAAAGGACGCCCATGCCGCGCTCGACACCGCTAGCCGAACGCGAGCGGGCGCTCGGAGCGACCTTCGCCACGGTCTTCGCCGGACCGGACGACGGCAGCCCGGCGGCGCCCGACGGTTTCGAGGTGGCCGCGCACTTCGGCGACCCGGTCGCCGAGCATCGCGCGGTCCGCGAATCGGCCGGCCTCTTCGACACCGCCTACCTGGGGATCGTGGAGGCGCAGGGCCCGCATCGCGTCCGCTTCCTGAACGGCCAGGTCACTGCCGATCTGCGCCCGCTCGTCGACGGGCAGGGGGCGTACGCCGCCACCCTGACCCCGACCGGGAAGATGGTGGCCGACCTGCGCATCTACGCCGTCGGCGAGACGTTCCTGCTGGTGACGCCGCCCGGCGCCGCGCGGGCGGTCATCGACCACCTGAACCACTTCCGCGTCGCCGACCGCGTCGTCTTCACCGACCTCTCGGAGCGGGTCGCGAGCCTGCTCGTACAGGGGCCGGCCTCCGCCGCGGTCGTCGAGGCGGCGCTCGGCGGCCCGCTGCCGCCGGCGGCCACGCTGGCGAACCTCACGCGCCGCGTCGACCTGCCGGGGGGCGAGCCGGTCGAGGTGCGTCTCTGCCGTCACTCCGCCACCGGCGAGGACGGCTTCGAGATCCTCTGCCCGACGCCCCGCGTCGTGGCGCTCTACGATCACCTCCTCGACGCGGGCCGCCCCATGGGCCTTCGGCCGGCGGGGTTCCGGGCGCTCGACTCGCTGCGCGTCGAGGCGGGCATCCCCTGGTTCGGCGTGGACATGGACACGACGACCAACCCGCTCGAAGCGCGCCTCGCGCACGCCATCTCCCTCAACAAGGGCTGCTACACGGGGCAGGAGGTGATCGCCAGGGCGACGTACATCGGGCACGTGAACCGGCTCCTCGTGGGTCTCGTCTTCCCGGAGGGGGCCTTCGGGGTGGCGGTCGGCGACCCGATTCGCTTCGCCGACAAGGAGGTTGGCCGGATCACGAGCCTGGTCGACGGGCCGACGGTCGGCCGGACGATCGCGCTCGCCATGGTCCGCCGCGAGGCGGCCGAGCCCTCGACCCGCGTCGTCGTGGGGACGCGGCCGGCGCCCGGCGGGGCCGTCCCGAGACCCGACCGGCCGGCCGTGGTGAGCCCGTTGCCGTTCTACAAGAGACCCTAGGGTCTCGGCGCCGCAGTGACTCGGGACCGGACGGAGGACTCCGTGCAGACACAGGTGCAGATGGTGACCGTGGAGGGCGAGTCGGGGCGTCTCGACGCCTACCTCGTCCGTCCCGGCGATCCCGGCCCGAGGCCGGCCATCCTCGTCGTGCAGGAGGTCTTCGGCCT